>NZ_JBLKDI010000013.1:0-133069 GCF_047530715.1 Enterobacter sp. 04-C-12-SI-ECC | reverse complement strand
AATGACATGGTATCTCTCGCATCCCAGGGCATAAGCGACTCCATAAACGGGTTCTTATGCCTCAGTTGTAAGTGTCTACCATGTCCCCGAACAAGTGTTCACTATGTCCCCGGACCGTACACCCAAAGGGAGAGGGAACAAACATCAAAAACTTTATTGCACAGGCGTTGCAACCACGCCGCCCGTCATCGTCTGCTCTACCTGCTGCTTATCCATATTCACCGCGTTCAGCTTCCCATTTACCGTTGGCTTCAGCGGCGCACCGGCCTGCACGCTGCCGCTGGCGGTCACCTGAATATTGCCGTCGCCCGTAATCGGTAACGCAGGCCAGCCCCACTGCTGCAGCACGTTGAGCGGTACGCCGCGCCCGTTCAGGCTCACCGTGGTCTGCCGCTGCGGGAGCTGTGAAACCGTCGCCGTGGCTTCCAGAATACCTTTCTCGGTAAAGGCGCTCAGGTCACTAATGTTCACCGTGGCGGCGTTGGCATTCAGCGCCAGCGACGGACGGCGCACGTCGACGCGGTTAAAGGTCGCCGCCGCGCCGTTTAATGTTGCGCTGCCGCCCCAGACGCCCCACTGGCGATCTTTCGCCAGCTGCAGGTTTGCGCCGTAGCCGTCCAGGGAGGTGATCTGCCACGGGAAGGCGGGATCGATGTCGATCACCAGGTTGCGGCTCAGGCCAAATTTTTGCAGCGTGACGCTGTTCAGCCATTCCGGCAGCGGCTCCATCCACAGCGTTTTCCAGTTTTCAGGAAGGGTGTACTCCAGCCCGGCGATGGCAACATCGTCCAGAACCAGCGCTTTACCGTCGCGCAGCCAGTTGCCGGACGTGCGCACCATACCGCCTTCCCAGCGGGAGGTGAACTGACGCAGCGCTATGCCCTGCGGGGAAAACTCCGCATTCAGGATCGGGTCAAACAGATGCAGCGAGCCGAAGATAAACTCGCTGGCGTTCATGGACAGGCGACCTTCCTGGCTCTGCCAGTCGCCTTTGCTGAGAGTCAGGTTGCGCAGGCTTAAGTCGAGATCGGTCACCGCCCAGTCCGGGCCCTGCAGGCGGGCATCGGTGACCTCCAGACGGCCAATTTGCAGGGAGGGGATGGTAGCCAGCGGCGCGAAGAACGCTTTCAGCGTTTTGTCGCTCTGCAGGCGGATCTCGTTCAGGCGCATGGTGTCGATTATCCAGCTTCCGTCAGCGTTACGCAGGGCGGAGCCGGTGAGCGAGCCACGGGCCATATCGGCACCAATCGTGTTCAGCACCACCTCCTTGCCGTTCAACTGGCCGTCGATTAGCACGTTGGTGGCCGGTACGCCGTTCAGGGTCAGCGAGCCGGCGCTCATCTGGATTTTCGCGTTTTTACCCAGCACGTTCCCGGCTTCTGGCTGCCATGGGCTGACGCCGCCCGTGACCTTCTGTGCGCTCAGATCCCATTCAGTATTCGGGCTGTTAAAGGCCATGTTGTTCAGCTGCAGACGATCGGCCTGGAAGGGCAGCGGCGCTGTTTGAGGCGAGAGATTCAGCGTGCCGTCGAACAGGGTGATAGTGCCCATGTGCAGCGGAGCGGTGATCTGACGGCTGCTCAGGCCAATATCGACTTTTTTGGCAACTAATGTGGCGGGTTTACCGTCCCGCCCAAAGGTGACATTTTCCAGAATGAGGTGGGAAGGCGATGAAAAGCGGTGATTCATCTTGTCGAAACTGAGTTCGTAGTCAGTATTCACCGTAATCCAGCTGCTGACCTGCGCCGCGCCCCAGCGGGTCTGGAGCAAAATATAGAGCGCCAGCAGCACAATAAGCAGGGCTACCAGAAGATAGACGAGCAGCTTTCCAATAAATTTCATGGTCTTCCATCCCGCAAAACGCACATAAGGGAGTTATGCACGATTTATGCGCAATGCTCAAGGCGGGAATGGTGTAATTAGATGTCACGGCAGGCATTGACTGCCTGCCGTGAGGGAGATCAGTTCTTCTCAGGCGGGAAAACGAGGTTCAGCACGATAGCGGTGATACCGCCCGCGGCAATGCCGGAAGAGAGCAGGTTTTTCACCCAGTCCGGCGCAAACTGCAGGATCAGCGGCTGCTGGGAAACACCCAGACCAACGGCCAGCGACAGCGCGATAATCATGATTGCGCGGCGGTTCAGCGGCTCGCGGGAGACGATACGCACGCCGGAGGCCGCGATAGTCCCAAACATCACCAGCGTTGCGCCGCCCAGCACCGGCTCAGGAATGTGCTGCACAAAGCCGCTCACCGCCGGGAACAGGCCGAGGACGATCAGCATCAGCGCCACCACGAAACCAACGTAGCGGCTGGCCACGCCGGTCAGCTGGATCACACCGTTGTTCTGGCCGAAGCAGGAGTTCGGGAAGGTGTTGAATACCGCAGAGACAAACGAGTTCAGGCCGTTCGCCAGCACGCCGCCTTTCAGACGCTTCATGTACAGCGGGCCGGACACCGGCTGCTCGGAGACATCGGAGGTGGCGGTGATATCACCGATGGTCTCCAGAGAAGTAATCATAAAGACCAGCATCAGCGGCAGGAGCAGACCCCAGTCAATGCCCAGACCGTAGTACAGCGGCGTGGGGACAGCGATCAGCGCGCTGTTGGTTGGCGCGGTGTTCTCCGGCAGCATCCCCAGCGCCCACGCCAGCAGATAACCCGCCGCCATGGCGATCACCAGCGAGGCGACGCGCAGGTATGGGTTACGCTGGCGGTTAAGCAGAATAATGATGGCCAGCACGACGCCTGCCAGCAGCAGGTTTTTCGGCGCGCCAAAGGTGTGGTCGCTCATGGCGGCATAGCCCCCACCGATGGAGGTAAGACCCACCTGAATCAGCGACAGGCCGATAATCATCACGACGACGCCGGAAACCAGCGGGGTGATCACACGGCGAGCCAGGTGCAGCACGCGGGAGATGACCATCTCTGTGCAGCTTGCCAGCATCAGCGTGCCGAACAGCGCCGCCATCATGGTCGGGACATCCGCGCCGCCGGTTTTCAGGGCCGTACCGCCCATGATCAGGGGAGCAACGAAGTTAAAGCTGGTGCCCTGAATCGACAGTAGCCCAGACCCCACCGGGCCCCAGGCTTTAATTTGAATAATGGAGGCCACGCCGGAGGCGAACAGAGACATACTGATAATGTGCTGCGTGTCCTGCGCCGGTAAACCGAGCGCCTGGCAAATCAGCAGCGCCGGGGTGATCACCGCAACAAACATCGCCAGAAGATGCTGGCAGGCGGCAAAAAGCGTCTGCGGCAGCGGCGGTCGGTCTTCAAGGCGGTAAATCAGTTCGCTATTTTGCTTCTGCGCAATCGGTTGCGCATCTGGCGATTCTATGGTGTTAACGGACATCGGCGGCAATCCCACGGTGGAAAAGCGGGCATTTTATCTGACCACCTGGTAAAAGCAAACGATTGCCAGCAAAAAAAAGGAAGAAAATCTGCCGCTGTGAGCAGGTTTTTTACAACCTATCGGAAAAAAAAATTACACTTTTTGCGCCGGGGGCTCATGACGAGCGCAAACCGGCCCAGGATAACGCCGCGTGTGTATGGAATACGCGCATAACAGGAGCCTTTTATGATTCATCTCGATACGTTGTCGACCCTTGTTGCCGCAACGCTGGTTCTTCTGCTTGGTCGCAAGCTGGTCCACAGCGTTTCCTTTCTGAAAAAATACACTATTCCTGAACCTGTCGCCGGCGGTCTGCTGGTGGCGCTGGCCTTGCTGATACTGAAAAAAAGCATGGGCTGGGAAATTGATTTTGATATGTCCCTGAAAGACCCGCTGATGCTGGCTTTCTTTGCCACTATCGGCCTGAACGCCAACCTGGCGAGCCTGCGCTCGGGCGGTATGGTGCTCGGCGTATTCCTGATTGTGGTGGTGGGGCTGCTGCTGATGCAGAACGCCATTGGCATCGGTATGGCAACGCTGCTGGGGCTGGATCCGCTGATGGGGCTGCTGGCGGGGTCGATTACCCTTTCGGGCGGTCACGGCACCGGCGCGGCGTGGAGCAAGCTGTTCATCGAACGCTACGGTTTTGAAAACGCGACGGAAGTGGCGATGGCCTGCGCGACCTTTGGCCTGGTACTGGGTGGCCTGATTGGCGGCCCGGTAGCGCGTTATCTGGTGAAGCACTCCACCACGCCGAATGGCAGACCGGACGATGAAATGGTGCCGACCGCGTTTGAAAAACCGGACGTTGGACGCAGCATCACCTCGCTGGTGATGATTGAAACCATCGCGATGATTGCCATCTGCCTGACCGTGGGCAAAGTGGTTGCGCAATGGCTGGCGGGAACGGCGTTTGAATTGCCGACCTTTGTCTGCGTGCTGTTTATCGGGGTGATCCTGAGCAACGGTCTGGCGCTGATGGGCTTCTACCGCGTGTTTGAACGGGCGGTATCGGTGCTCGGCAACGTCTGTCTGTCGCTGTTCCTGGCGATGGCGCTGATGAGCCTGAAGCTGTGGGAGCTGGCCTCGCTGGCGCTGCCGATGGTGGCGATTCTGGCGGTGCAGGCACTGTTTATGGCGCTTTATGCCATGTTCGTGACCTGGCGCATGATGGGGAAAAACTATGATGCGGCGGTGCTGGCGGCTGGTCACTGCGGGTTTGGTCTGGGGGCTACCCCAACGGCTATCGCCAACATGCAGGCGATCACTGAACGGTTCGGGCCATCGCATATGGCGTTTCTGGTGGTCCCGATGGTCGGCGCATTCTTCATTGATATCGTCAACGCGCTGGTGATCAAGCTGTACCTGATGCTGCCGATATTTGCCTGAGATCAGGCGTTGGAATACCGTTCGGTTTCCGGCATCCAGCGCTCAATTAACGCTGCCGCCTGTTCGGGGTAGCGTTCATGAATATGGCGCGCAAGGCGCTGAACTTCCGGGATCATGGCCTGATCGCGCAGTAAATCCGCCACTTTGAATTCAGCATTTCCCGTCTGGCGCGTGCCCAGTAGTTCGCCCGGGCCGCGTATCTCCAGGTCTTTTTGCGCAATCACAAAGCCGTCGTTGCTATCGCGCAGCACCTGCAGTCGCATCTGGGCGGTTTTCGAGAGAGGGGCTTTGTAAAGCAGAACGCAGTGAGATGCTACCGCGCCGCGGCCAACGCGCCCGCGCAGCTGGTGGAGCTGGGCAAGCCCCAGACGTTCCGGGTTTTCGATGATCATCAGGCTGGAGTTGGGTACGTCAACGCCCACTTCGATGACCGTCGTCGCGACCAGCAAATGCAGTTCCCCCTGTTTGAAGGATTGCATCACCGCCTGCTTCTCGGCAGGCTTCATGCGGCCGTGAACCAGGCCAACGTTCAGCTCGGGCAGTGCCAGCTTGAGCTCTTCCCACGTCGCTTCGGCGGCCTGGGCCTCCAGCAGTTCAGACTCTTCAATCAGGGTACAGACCCAGTAGGCCTGTCGCCCTTCATGGGTGCAGGCGTTGCGCACGCGGTCAATGATGTCGCTGCGGCGCGTATCCGGTATGGCGACCGTCGTCACCGGCGTTCGGCCCGGCGGCAGTTCGTCGATGGTAGAGGTATCCAGATCGGCGTAGGCGGTCATCGCCAGGGTACGCGGGATCGGCGTGGCGGTCATGATCAGCTGGTGCGGGTGGAAGCCCTGCTGCAGCCCTTTTTCCCACAGCGCCAGACGCTGATGCACGCCGAAGCGGTGCTGCTCGTCGATAATCACCAGCGCGAGGCCGTTAAACTGCACCTGCTCCTGAAAGATAGCGTGTGTGCCGACAATCATCTGCACCTGGCCGCTGGCGATGGCATCCTGCTGCGCAAGACGCGCTTTGCCTTTTTGCTTTCCGGCGAGCCAGCCCACCTCAATCCCGAGCGGTGCGAACCAGGCGCGGAAATTGTTAGCGTGTTGTTCAGCCAGCAGTTCGGTTGGTGCCATCAGCGCGACCTGTTTGCCGTGGGCGATGGCGCGCAGGGCGGCCAGGGCGGCAACCAGCGTTTTACCTGAACCTACGTCGCCCTGCACCAGGCGCATCATCGGCACATCGAGCGCCATATCGCGCTCAATCTCGGCGGTGACGCGCGCCTGCGCGCCGGTGGGCTTAAAGGGTAGCGAGGCCAGCAGCTTATCTTTGAGCACATCATTCGGGCTTAACGGCTGAGCGTGGAAACGCTGCGCGCCAGCGCGCAGCGCCAGCATGCTCAGGTTATGCGCCAGTAATTCCTCAAGGATAAGACGCCGTTGGGCGGGGTGTTTACCGCTTTCTAAATCGCTGAGCTGCAGCGTTGGCGGCGGGCGGTGCAGGGTGCGCAGCGCCTCGGGCAGGCTCATCATCCCCTGAGCCAGTTCTGGCGGCAGCAGCTCGGTAATGGCGCAGGTATCCAGCAGCTCCAGGGCCTGATCGGTGAGCTTACGCAGCGTCGCCTGCTTAATGCCTTCGGTCGTCGGGTAAACCGGAGTGAGCGTCTCCTGCAGTTCCGGCGTGCTGAGATCGCCCTGCACGCGGTACTCCGGGTGGATCATCTCTGCGCCGTATTTCCCGCGTTTAGCTTCGCCATAGGCCAGCACCCTACGGCCGGTCGCCAGACTGTTCTTCATCGCCGCGCTGAAGTTGAAGAAACGCATGGTGAGGATGCCGGTGCCGTCGCTGATCTGACAGGTCATCATCCGGCGTCCGCCGAAAGAGATGTTGCAGTTCAGGACTTCGCCTTCAACGGTGGCGTAAATGGCGGGAAGCAGATCGCCAATCTTGTAGAGCTGAGTGCGGTCTTCGTAACGCAGGGGGAGGTGAAGCAGGAGATCCTGCACGGTGTGCAGGCCAATTTTTGCCAGCTTATTGCTTTGCGCCGCGCCCACGCCCGTCAGGCTGTTGAGCGGGATAGCATCCAGCAGGCGGCCTTTCATCGGTTACCCGGCGTACTGCATAGTGGCCCACCACTCGGCATCGGCTTCAATTTCGCCCTGCGCGTTGACGTGGGGGTAAGGCAATTTTTTCTGCTTCGCAACGCGTGCCAGCACCGGATAGCCACCTTCAAACAGCAGGCGCTGCTGTTCTTCTTCCGGCAGCATGCTGTTGCTGCGCTCGTACATCCCGGCGTTCTGACGCTGGCGCTGCGCTTCATACAGAATGAGCGCGGATGCCACGGAGACGTTAAGGGACTGGACCATGCCGATCATCGGAATGATGATGTCCCGATCCGCCAGATCCAGCGCTTCCTGGGAGATCCCGGTTTTCTCCTGACCCATCAAAATGCAGGTCGGGCGGGTATAGTCGATCTCGCGGAAATCCACGGCCTTATCGGACAGGTTTGTCGCCAGGATCTGCATCCCGCGTCCTTTCAGATGCGATACGGCATCGCCAATCGTCTGGTGAGATTTGACGGATACCCAGCTGTTACTGCCTGCCGCAGCAGAGACCATGGTTCGCATCCGGTGACCCGGCCAGACGGCGTGCACTTCATGCACGCCGACGGCATCTGCGGTACGGACGATGGCAGAGACGTTATGAGGTTTATGCACCTGCTCCATGCAGACCGTCAGGTCAGGCTGGCGTCTGGCAAGCGTTTCGCAGATACGGGCATAACGTTGTGAATTCATAAACCTAGTTTCGGTTTCGGGTGACTTTAATCACGTCCGGCATGACGCGGATCTTGCGCATAATGTTCGCCAGATGCACGCGGTCGCGAGCGGTCAGACGAATAAAGGCGCTATAGACGCGGCCGTCTTTTTCTTCCGTATTCAGGCTCTGAATGTTGGACGAGGCCGTGTTGATGGCTGCCGTCAGGTTCGCCAGGGCACCCTGGTGGTTGAACATATCCACCTTAATTTCGGTGATAAATTCCTGCGCCGTCTCTTTATCCCACTCGACCGCCATAAACTTCTCGGCTTCTTTCTGGTAGCCGCGAATGTTTCGACAGGATTCATGGTGGATAACCAGCCCTTTGCCCGGACTGACGTGCGCAATAATCGGGTCGCCAGGGATTGGACGGCAACATTTTGCGAAGGTGATCAGCACCCCGTCCGCGCCTTTGATCGGCAGATGAGCATGGCCGGATGCGCCTGGAGCAGATGGCGTCGCTTCGCCCTGCTGCAGGTTTTTCGCCACCACGACGCTCATCGCGTTACCCAGACCAATTTCCGCCAGCAGATCGTCCAAGGACGTGAGCTTCATACGGTCGAGTTCACGCTGAATATGCTCCGGTGGGATCTCAGCCAGCTTGCGGCTGCCGCCCAACGCGTGGTTGAGCAGGCGACGCCCCAGGCTGACGGAGTCATCGCGCTTGAGGTTTTTCAACAGCTGACGAATTTTGGCGCGCGCTTTGGAACTCACGACAAAGTTCAGCCAGGCCGCGTTCGGACGTGCGCCCGGCGCGGTAATAATTTCGACCGTCTGTCCGCTGGAGAGCGGCTGAGACAGCGGGTAAGGCTGTCTGTCGACGCGCGCGCCCACGCAGGCGTGCCCGATATCGGTATGCACGGCGTAGGCGAAGTCGACCGGTGTTGCGCCCGCAGGCAGTTCGACAATGCGGCCTTCTGGGGTGAAAACGTAAATCTCATCCGGGAAGAGATCGGATTTAACGCTCTCGATAAATTCGAACGAGCTACCCGCACTCTGCTGAAGCTCCAGCAGGCTCTGCATCCAGCGCTGGGCGCGGATTTGCGCGGTGGTGCTGCTTTCGCCACCGTGCTCTTTGTAAGCCCAGTGTGCGGCTACACCCATCTCTGCCATCTGGTCCATGTCTTCGGTGCGGATCTGCACTTCAACAGGCACGCCGTGCGGACCGATCATCGAGGTATGCAATGATTGATAGCCGTTCGCTTTCGGAATGGCGATGTAATCTTTCATGCGCCCCGGGCGCGGTTTATAGAGGCTGTGCATCTGCCCCAGCACGCGGTAGCAGGTGTCCGAATCGTGGACGATTACGCGGAACGCGTAGATATCCATGATCGAGTGAAAACGCTGCTCTTTGAGCACCATTTTGCAGTAGATGGAGTAAAGATGTTTTTCGCGACCGCTGACGCGGCACGGGATTCCCGCTTCCTGCAAACGCCCTTCAATTTCAGAGAGGATCTTTTGAATCATCTCTTTACGGTTACCGCGTGCGGCTTTCACCACCTCTTTAATCACGCGATAGCGGTTCGGGTACAACGCTTCAAAGCCCAGCTCTTCCAGCTCGGTTTTGATGTGGTGGATACCTAAACGGTGCGCCAGCGGACTGTAAATTTCGAGGGTTTCACGGGCAATGCGGCGACGTTTATCCGGGCGAAGTGAGCCCAGCGTGCGCATGTTGTGGGTACGGTCAGCGAGTTTGATGAGAATGACGCGGATATCCTGCACCATCGCCATAATCATCTTGCGGAAGTTTTCGGCTTGCGCCTCTTTCTTGTCGCGGAATTTCAGCTTATCAAGCTTAGAGACCCCTTCCACCAGCTCGGCAACGCTTTTGCCAAACAGCTGTTCCATATCCTGGTAGGTGGCAGGGGTATCTTCGATCACGTCGTGCAGCAGGGCAGCCATCAGCGTTTCGTAGTCGAGTTTCATCTCGGCCAGAATACAGGCTACCGCAACCGGGTGCGTGATGTAGGGTTCACCGCTTGAACGTGTCTGGCCCTCGTGAGCGTCACGTGCAACGAGATACGCCTGCTGAAGACGCTTAATCTGGTCTTCAGGCAGGTAGGTTTGAATCAGTTGATTCAGGCTTTCAAACAGATACAAGGGCGACCCGCAGGTTTAATTAACGACGACCTTCAGCAATGGCGGTTACGGCCTGCAGTTCTGCGGCTTCCTGCTCTTGCTGCTCCTGGCGCTCACGCACGTCGAGGATCTGGTTGTTGATCAGACCTTCTTCGATTTCGCGAAGTGCAATAACGGTGGTTTTATCGTTTTCTTCCGGTACCAGCGGATCTTTACCGCCCACCTGCATCTGACGAGCGCGACGCGCGGCGACCAGCACCAGGTCAAAACGGTTACCAATTTTCTCTACAGCGTCCTGAACAGTTACGCGTGCCATACTTAAAATGCTCCACAGGTGAAGAAATGACTGGGCATGATACTGAAAGTGGGTTCAGTCTGCCAACAGTTTGGTGATTAATGCGTCATGTCGCTGCTTCTGGCGGCTCATACGCAGTCGTTCTGCGCGAAGAATGGTTTTGAGATCGCTCAGCGCGGCATCAAAATCATCATTCACAATAAGGTAATCATATTCCGCGTAATGGCTCATTTCTGCAACTGCCTGTTCCATACGCTTTGCGATGACTTCTTCACTGTCCTGACCGCGGCCACGCAGGCGGCGATCCAGCTCATCCTTCGACGGCGGTAAAATAAAGATACTGCGCGAGTCAGGCATTTTCTTGCGAATTTGCTGTGCGCCCTGCCAGTCGATGTCGAGGAACACATTCACGCCCGTCGCCAGAACCTGCTCAATGGTTTCACGCGAGGTGCCGTAGTAGTTACCAAACACTTCTGCGTGTTCAAGAAACGCATCTCTGCCGATCATCGCTCTGAACTCGTCGTGATCCACAAAGAAATAGTGTTCACCGTGCACTTCACCCGGACGCGGCGCTCGCGTGGTGTGAGAAACAGAAACCTGTGTGTCGTACAACGGTTGGGTTTTTAACAGTGCCTGAATAAGGCTGGATTTACCCGCGCCGCTAGGGGCAGAAACAATATAAAGCGTGCCTTGAGCCATGAGAGTCTTTTGTATGTGTTAACGAAGAAGTCCTACATACGGGCTTATTATACACGTCGCCGCTGTGTGACGTAGCCTTTGTCACACTTTTTCCCCTGGATTATTGAATTTTGCGTACCGTTTTCAGGTTTTACCTGCGGTTTGCAGCAATAAAAATTAACGCTGGATAGCGCCTCGCAACATGAAAGGTTGCTATTAGCGTCGTTTCTCACGTCAGGTTATACCTCCTGCATTGCAAAGGAGGGATAGCGATGTGGCGGTGGATAAGCGGGTTAATGCTGTTGTGGTGTGGTTACGGGGCGGCGGTGTGCCCGGTGTGGTCACAGGCAAAAGCCGAAAAAGAGATTGCGTCATTAAGTGCACAAATCAAACGCTGGGATGAGGCTTACTGGAAGCTGGGGGTGAGCGAGGTCAGTGACGAAGTGTATGACCAGCTCAACGGCCGTTTAACCCAGTGGCAGCGCTGTTTCGGCAACGATTTTGCTGAGAGCGCCCTTCCTGCGCTGGAGGGAAACGTAAAACATCCTGTTGCCCATACGGGGGTACGTAAAGCAGCCAGCAAAGAAGCGCTGGGTCACTGGATGCACGGCCGGAAAAATCTCTGGATGCAGCCAAAAGTCGATGGCGTGGCGGTGACGCTGGTGTATCGCAACGGAAAGCTAGCGCGGGCCATCAGCCGTGGTAATGGGCTAAAAGGCGAGGACTGGACGGCCCGTGTGCGTTTGATCCCGTCCGTGCCCAAGGAGGTATCCGGCGCGCTTGCAAACAGCGTCTTACAGGGGGAGCTTTTCTGGCTACGCGAAAACCACGTCCAGCGGCAGATGGGCGGAATGAATGCTCGCGCAAAAGTGGCGGGCGCGATGATGCGACAAAAGGACAACGCGCTTCTGAGCCAGACAGGAATATTTATCTGGGCCTGGCCGGATGGACCGAAGGGAATGGAAAACAGGCTGTCTGAGCTGTCCAGCGCAGGTTTTTCCCTGACGGCGCGCTATACGTTGCCCGTACAAGCGGTTGATGCTGTTGAAAAACAGCGTTTGGCCTGGCAAAACACGGCATTGCCCTTTGCCACGGATGGCATAGTGGTTCGGTCTGCGGAGTCACCTACAGGGGAAAGTTGGCTGCCCGGCGAAGGCAACTGGATTATCGCGTGGAAATATTCGCCTGCGGCACAGGTCGCAGAGGTCAGGAATATTCTTTTTTCCGTGGGGCGCACGGGCAAAATTTCTGTCGTGGCGGCACTTGAGTCTGTGCAGTTGGACGATAAACGGGTGCAGCGAGTGAGTCTCGGTTCGGTTGGGCGCTGGCAGAGACTGGATATTGCCCCGGGCGATCAGATCCAGGTCAGCCTGGCAGGGCAGGGTATCCCCCGGTTTGATAAGGTGGTCTGGCGAGGAGCGGACAGACAAAAACCGGAGCCTCCGGCCTCGCGTTATCACTCCCTGAGTTGCTTTTATGCCTCGCCGGAGTGTATGGATCAGTTCTTTGCCCGGCTGACGTGGCTCAGTTCAAAGCAGGTATTCAACATTGAAGGATTAGGTGAGTCAGGCTGGCGCACACTCTGGCAGGCGCATCATTTTGAACATCTCTTTTCGTGGCTGCTATTAACGCAGGAGCAGCTGCAGTCGACGCCGGGATTCTCTGCCGCACGCGGGCTGGCGCTCTGGCATCGCTTTAATCAGGTGCATGAGCAGCCTTTTATCCGCTGGATTATGGCGCTGGGTGTTCCGCTGCCACAGGCCTCGCTGAAGGCGTTGGAAGATATGTCGTGGCAGAAGATGAGCGAACGCAGTGAAAAGGCCTGGCAGGCCTTGCCGGGGACGGGAGCGGAGACGGCGCGGCAAATCGTTGCCTGGCTGCACGCGCCAGAGATCGATGTGCTGGTCAGGTGGCTTGCTCAGCAGCACATCAATGGGTTCTGAGATCAATGTGCGCTGTGCTTATAGTGAAACACGGGCAATCCGAGCTTCAGACGCAGCGCCAGCATGCGGGCCGTAAAGCCAAACAGCAGCGTGGAGATGACCACCACGTCGTGGTTTGAAACGTAATGCTGCAGGGCAATGTAGAGCACCGCTGCAGCGAAGGAGATGCCGGCATACAGCTCTTTTTGAAAGACCAGAGGAATGCGCTTGCAGAACATATCGCGCAGCACGCCGCCGAAAACGCCCGTCACCACGGCAGCAATGGTGGCGGTAACCGGGCCTTCCCCCATATCGAGCGCGATTTGTGCACCGATGATCGAAAAGACGATCAGCCCCAGCGCGTCAAGCACCAGGAACAGGCGGCGAAGGTGCGGCATAACGGGTGCCACGATGGTGGTTAATACGGCAGCCGTTGCGACGATAATCACATACTCAGGATGTTTCACCCAGCCGAGCGGGTAATGGCCAAGCAGGATATCGCGCACGGAACCGCCGCCCAGCGCGGTTGCAGTGGCAATAATGATCACACCGAAGGTGTCCATCCGGCGACGCCCGGCGGCGAGAGCGCCAGTCATGGCTTCGGCGGTGATGCCAATAAGATAAAGAATGTGAAGCAGCATATACCCTCCGGTGTGAACGCGGAAAGGTTAGCGATTTGTGCGCAAGATCACGATTGAGATTTTCTAAGGCGATTGGGTTTCACCTATAAAATTTTATCAATACATGTTGAATATCTTTGATTCTTGGCTGCTGAATTTGAAAAGAGACGGGAATTCGGATTAGAAATAATAATGGATGGCGTCAGCCGACGCCACCCAAAAAGCGATTACTCAATATTCTGGATCTGCTCGCGCATCTGCTCAATCAGAACCTTGAGTTCAATCGCTGAGTTGGTCACTTCAGCGTTGATAGACTTAGACGCCAAAGTGTTCGACTCGCGGTTGAACTCCTGCATCATAAAGTCCAGGCGGCGGCCTACAGCTTCCTTCTTCTTCAGGATGTTATAGGTCTCTTTCACGTGAGCTTCCAGACGATCCAGCTCTTCGGCAACATCGATACGCTGCGCCATCAGCACCAGCTCTTGTTCCAGACGAGTGTTTTCCAGCTGAACTTCTGCTTCTTCCAGCTTGGCGACCAGACGCTCGCGCTGCCACTGCAGCACTTCCGGCATATGGGCGCGAACCTTCGCCACTTCAGCGCTGACGCCTTCAAGGCGCTGCTCAATCATCGCTTTCAGCGCCTGACCTTCGGTTTCGCGGGCAACGATAAAGTCATCCAGCGTGCCGTCGAGGGCTGCCAGAATTTCTGCGGCAATCGCGTCCAGATCCTGCTCGCCGGCGGCCATGACGCCAGGCCAGCGCAGAATATCAACGGGGTTGATTTCGCCTTCATCGCTCTGCATTTTGACCCAGTTCGCCGCATTCACGAGCTGTTTCGCCAGTTTTTCGTTGAGGATCAGCTCGCCCTGTGCGCTGGCATCGGGCTCAAAGCGCAGGTTGCATTCCACTTTCCCGCGGGTCAGACGCGTACGGATACGCTCGCGCACTACAGGTTCAAGGCTGCGGAACTGTTCCGGCATACGGAAATATGTTTCCAGATAGCGCTGGTTTACCGAACGCATTTCCCAGGTAGCGCTACCCCAGCTACCCTTGATTTCACGCCGGGCGTAGGCGGTCATACTGCGGATCATAGACATTCCCGTTTTTAAAGGAGAGATGGGGGGATTATAGCTTTCGGGGGCTTCTCAGGATAGGAATAAGCGTCCTTTATCCGTATAATGCGCAGCCACATTCGTTTCAAGCCGGAGAATCCATCATGCGTCCATCAGGTCGTAGCGCCAATCAGGTGCGTCCCGTCACCCTGACCCGTAACTATACAAAACACGCTGAAGGCTCCGTGCTGGTTGAGTTTGGTGACACCAAAGTGCTTTGCACCGCGTCCATCGAAGAAGGCGTTCCGCGCTTTCTGAAAGGTCAGGGCCAGGGCTGGATCACCGCCGAGTATGGCATGCTGCCGCGCGCGACCCATACCCGTAACGCCCGTGAAGCGGCAAAGGGTAAGCAGGGTGGACGTACCATGGAAATCCAGCGCCTGATCGCACGTGCGCTGCGCGCCGCCGTTGACCTGAAAATCCTCGGTGAATTCACTATTACCCTGGACTGCGACGTGATTCAGGCAGATGGCGGCACGCGTACCGCGTCCATTACCGGTGCCTGTGTGGCGCTGGCCGATGCCCTGAACAAGCTGGTTGCAGCCGGTAAGCTGAAAACCAACCCTATGAAAGGGATGGTCGCGGCGGTTTCCGTGGGGATCGTTAACGGTGAAGCGCTTTGCGATCTGGAATACGTTGAAGATTCTGCCGCCGAGACCGACATGAACGTGGTGATGACCGAAGATGGTCGCATCATTGAGGTGCAGGGGACGGCGGAAGGTGAGCCGTTCACCCATGAAGAACTTCTCTCCCTGCTGGCGTTGGCCCGAGGGGGAATCGAATCCATTGTAACGACGCAAAAAGCGGCGTTAGAAAATTGATTTTAAAGGCGACCAATGAGTCGCCTTTTTTTTGCCTGTAAGACAGAAAAAACCAAAGGAGCGAATCCATGAAATCGTATCAGCGCCAGTTTATTGAGTTTGCGATTAATAAACAGGTACTTAAGTTTGGCGAATTTACGCTGAAATCCGGGCGTAAGAGCCCGTATTTCTTCAACGCCGGGCTGTTTAATACCGGGCGCGATCTGGCACTGTTAGGCCGCTTCTATGCCGAAGCGCTGGTGGATTCCGGGATTGATTTCGACCTGCTGTTTGGCCCTGCGTACAAGGGCATTCCGATTGCAACCACCACGGCGGTGGCGTTGGCGGAGCACCATGACCGTGATGTGCCGTACTGCTTTAACCGCAAAGAGGCCAAAACCCACGGTGAAGGCGGTAATCTAGTGGGCAGCGCGCTACAGGGCCGCGTGATGCTGGTCGACGACGTGATTACCGCAGGCACCGCGATCCGTGAATCTATGGAGATTATCCAGGCCAACGGTGCGACGCTGGCTGGCGTGCTGATTTCTCTTGATCGTCAGGAGCGTGGTCGCGGCGATATCTCTGCTATCCAGGAAGTAGAGCGTGATTACAGCTGCAAAGTGACCTCTATCATCACCCTGAAAGACTTGATTGCGTATCTGGAAGAGAAGCCAGAGATGGCGGATCACCTGGCGGCGGTGCGGGCGTATCGCGAAGAGTTTGGTGTGTAAACGAATTGCCCGGCGGCGCTACGCTTACCGGGCCTGCGGTGCTACTGCAGCTGCGCTGCCACTAACGGCCAGCGGGCGTCAAAATCGTCCGTTGGTCGGTATTTGAATTCGCTGCGCACAAAGCGTGAGAGCATGCCTTCACAAAACGCCAGAATCTGGCTTGCCAGCAATGTCTCATCCGTATTGTATCCTTCGCCTTCACGCATTTTCTTCTCGCGCAGCACCTGGCGCAGCTGTGCTTCAATACGCTCAAAAAGCTGATTGATGCGGCCCTGCAGCCTGTCCTGCTCAAACATCAGCGCGTGGCCGGTCAGGATACGGGTTAAACCCGGATTGCGCTCCCCAAAGCCCAGAATTAACAGCACAATCAGACGAAGACGCGCGGTGGTATCTTTCTCATCTTTCAGAATCAGGTTAATGCGCGTGATCAGACTGTCTTCAATAAACTCGATCAGGCTGTCGAACATTTTTGTTTTGCTGGGGAAATGACGATACAGCGCCGCCTCAGACACGCCCACAGAGGCGGCCAGTTTGGCGGTGGTGATGCGTTGACTGCCATCGCTGGATTCAAGCATCAGAGCCAGAGATTGAAGTATTTCTTCGCGACGATTCCTTTTCGCGGTTTGTTTTTCTGCCATGTTACAAAATACCCCTGAAAATAAGCACTTGCCAGGCTGGCATCCACACAGCGACCGCAAACTGACGTTTGCGGTTTGTTATTGCGTTATGGCGCTGCGAGATACGTGTGTCGGGCGGTTATTTGCGCCCGGAATGGCCGAAGCCGCCTTCGCCACGGTCGGTGGCATCAAAATCTGCCACCAGGTTAAATTCTGCCTGTACCACCGGTACAAAAACCATCTGCGCGATACGCTCGCCCGGTTCAATGGTGAAGCTGTCCTGACCACGATTCCAGACGGACACCATCAGCTGACCCTGGTAGTCGGAGTCGATCAGGCCGACCAGGTTACCCAGCACTACGCCGTGCTTATGGCCCAGACCCGAGCGCGGCAGGATCACTGCCGCCAGAGACGGGTCTGCAATGTGGATCGCCAGGCCAGTCGGGATCAGGGTAGTGGCACCGGGAGCCAGTTCTACGGCGTCATCGAGACAGGCGCGCAGGTCAAGTCCGGCAGAGCCGGAGGTGGCATAGGTTGGCAGCGGGAATTGCTCGCCAACACGCGGGTCCAGAATCTTAACGTCGATTTTTTTCATCATAACGGGTAACGATCTCGTCCAGTAATTGTTGGCCCAGGAGTTCCTTGCGCTCAAGCGGTAAGATTTTATCTCCATCCTGCCAGAAAAGGTGCAGTGCGTTGCTGTCGCTATTAAATCCTTGCGTGGCCAGCGATACGTCGTTCGCGCAAATTAAATCGAGGTTTTTGCGGGTACGTTTTTGCCGGGCATATTCTTCCACATTATTCGTTTCTGCGGCAAATCCAACAACGTAAGGACGATGGCTTTTTAATGCGGCGACACCGGCAACAATGTCCGGGTTTTTCACCATTTTCAGTGTTAATTCATCGCCTTGCTTTTTGATTTTAGACTCGGCGATGGTCTCGGCGCGATAGTCTGCCACGGCCGCACAGCCGATAAAAATCTGCTGGCGTTGCGCATGAGCCTGCACGGCGGCTTCCATCTCCAGCGCGGTGGTAACATTAATACGCTGTACAAAAGGTGGCGTAGGTAACGAGACCGGGCCGCTGACCAGCGTGACGTTAGCACCGCGTTTTGCCGCTGCGGCAGCAATCGCAAAGCCCATTTTGCCGGAGCTGTGGTTGGTGATGTAACGCACCGGGTCCAGCGGTTCGCGCGTCGGGCCCGCGGTAATCATGATGTTGAGATGTTGCAGGTCGTTGACAGGTGAAAAATGTGCGGCGGCCATATCCACAATCGTCAACGGGTCGAGCATACGCCCCGGGCCAACGTCGCCGCAGGCCTGGCTACCGCTGTCCGGGCCCCAGACAAGCAGGCCGCGCGAAGCCAGCGTCTCCAGATTATGCTGGGTGGCGGCATTGCGGTACATCTGCTGGTTCATGGCGGGCACAACGGCGACGGGGGCTGGCGTCGCGAGGCAAATGGTCGAAACCAGATCGTTCGCCATACCGGCCGCCACGCGGGCAATTAAATCTGCCGTGGCAGGGGCAAGAATCACCAGATCGGCCCATTTCCCAAGCTCAATATGCCCCATCGCGGCTTCGGCGGCCGGATCGAGCAGGCTGTCAGATACCGGGTATCCTGAAACCGCCTGCAGGCTCAGAGGGGTGATAAAGGCTTTACCGCCTTCGGTTATCGCGACCCGCACGTCCGCCCCGCGCTCGCGCAGACGACGCACCAGCTCCGGCGCTTTATAAGCAGCAATGCCGCCGCTCACGCCAAGAACGATTTTTTTACCGGCCAGGCTCATCATGATTCTTTCCTGTTGGGTTTCACCAGAGAGCGGGCATTTTACCACAATCCCAAATAGGGGGTGATGAAGTCCTTTATGCACTTTGCGAGGCGCTACGCAAGAACGAAACCTCAGCGTCGAGCCCCGGATTTGCCTGTGGCAGCATAATGGCAAACAGAAGGAGGCCGGGCATGGAAGAGACTGAACTGCTGCTACCGCGCGAAAAAATGCTGCGTCATGGCGTCGCGTTATTAAAAGACGAGGAGCTGCTGGCGCTCTTTTTACGTACAGGTACGAAGGGAAAAACGGTATTTACGCTGGCGAAAAATCTGATAGACCATTTTGGTTCACTACATGGTTTGCTGACAGCCGAACTGGAGGCATTTACGCACGTAGAAGGCATTGGCGTCGCGAAGTATGCCCAGTTACGGGGTATTGCTGAACTTGCCCGGCGATTTTATAACGTACAGATGGAGGAGCAAGATCCGATCCTTACCCCTGACATGACCCGCGAATTTTTGCAAAGCCAGCTATCCGGTCTGGAGCGGGAGATCTTTATGGTGATCTTTCTCGACAACAGGAACCGGGTACTGAAGCACAGCCGCCTGTTTTCGGGTACACTGAGCCACGTTGAGGTACATCCGCGTGAAATTGTGCGTGAAGCGATAAAAGTGAATGCAGCGGGGGTGATCCTCGCGCATAATCACCCCTCTGGCTGTGCAGAACCGAGCAGAGCTGACAAAGAAATCACCGAACGCATTATCAAATGCTGTCAATTCATGGACATTCGTGTTCTGGACCATCTGATAATTGGCCGCGGAGAGTACATTTCTTTTGCAGAACATGGCTGGATTTAGGCTATTTCTCGCGATCCATCGGGATCTTTGTCTGTTCGGGACTTGAGCACACCGCCGAGTCAGCGTATACTACGCCACCTTTGAGAATCTCGGGTTTGGCATTTGGGCCTGGCAATCGAGAGTTCACTTAGAACTACGCGATGACCGGGCTGTAAAGCCTGACGAGGCGCCGATACCCCATACGAAGCTCGAGCTAATTTGATTTTTGGAGAATAGACATGTCCCGAGTCTGCCAAGTTACTGGCAAGCGTCCGGTGACCGGTAACAACCGTTCCCACGCACTGAACGCGACTAAACGCCGTTTCCTGCCGAACCTGCACTCTCACCGTTTCTGGGTTGAGAGCGAGAAGCGTTTTGTCACCCTGCGTGTATCTGCTAAAGGTATGCGTGTAATCGATAAGAAAGGCATCGATACAGTTCTGTCTGAACTGCGTGCCCGTGGCGAAAAGTACTAAGTACTTAAAGAGGAAATAAATCATGGCTAAAGGTATTCGCGAGAAAATCAAGCTGGTTTCTTCTGCTGGTACAGGTCACTTCTACACCACCACGAAGAATAAACGTACTAAGCCGGAAAAACTGGAACTGAAAAAATTCGATCCAGTTGTACGCCAGCACGTACTGTACAAAGAAGCTAAAATCAAATAATTTTAGCCTCCTTGTATTGAAAAACCCCGCAACTGCGGGGTTTTTTGCATTCTGCATCTCAACGGAGGAACCATGCCTGAATTACCTGAGGTAGAGACCAGCCGTCGCGGCATTGAGCCCCATCTGGTCGGCGCGACTATTCTTCATGCCGTCGTTCGCAATGGACGACTGCGCTGGCCGGTGTCCGATGAGATCCACGCGTTAAGCGACAAACCCGTCCTTAGCGTGCAGCGCCGCGCGAAATACCTGCTGCTGGAGCTGCCTGACGGCTGGATCATTATCCATCTTGGGATGTCCGGGAGCCTGCGCATCCTGACCGAAGAACTGCCTGCGGAAAAACACGATCACGTTGACCTGGTAATGAGCAACGGCAAAGTGCTCCGCTACACCGATCCGCGGCGCTTTGGCGCGTGGCTGTGGACGAAGGAGCTGGAAGGACACAACGTGCTGGCGCATCTGGGCCCTGAGCCGCTTTCAGACGCGTTTAATGCGGACTACCTGAAAGAGAAGTGCGCGAAGAAAAAGACCCCGATCAAGCCCTGGCTGATGGATAACAAGCTGGTGGTCGGCGTGGGGAATATTTACGCCAGTGAATCGCTGTTCGCGGCCGGGATCCATCCCGATCGGCTGGCCTCGTCGCTGTCCGCGCAGGAGTGTGAGCTGCTGGTTCGGGTCATTAAAGCAGTGCTGCTGCGCTCGATTGAGCAAGGCGGGACCACCCTGAAGGATTTTCTGCAGAGCGATGGTAAACCAGGCTATTTTGCCCAGGAGCTGCAGGTGTATGGCCGTAAGGGCGAGCCATGCAGGGCATGCGGGACGCCGATTATTGCCACGAAGCACGCCCAGCGCGCCACGTTCTACTGCCGCCAGTGTCAGAAATAGAACTACTTTAGCTTTTCCATCAGTGCCAGGTGGACGTTATCCGGCAGGAAATGGGTAACGTCCCCGTGATGGCGCGCCACCTCTTTTACCAGCGTGGACGAGATAAACGACCACTCTTTTGACGGCATCAGGAATACGCTTTCCAGCTCCGGCATCAGGTGGCGGTTCATGTGCGCCAGCTGCATCTCATACTCGAAGTCTGCCACCGCGCGCAGGCCACGAATCAGAATATTGGCCTGCTGGGCGCGGGCGAAGTTCGCCATCAGATCGCTGAACCCGACAACTTCAACATTCGGCAGGTGCGAAATGGCGTCGGTGGCAAGTTGCACGCGTTCGTTGAGATCAAACATCGGCTTTTTGCTGGGGCTGGCGGCAATCGCCAGGATCACCTTGTCGAACATGCACGCTGCACGGGTAATGATGTCAAGATGACCGTTAGTGATCGGATCGAAGGTACCCGGATAAATCGCTTTTGTGCTCATGGCTCACGTTTTCTCTGAGTAGCCGCGGCAGAGCGCCCACAGCTCGGTGTATTTGTTGAAAGTATACTGGGCATTCACTACCGCCAGTAACCAGCCCTGCTTACCATCCAGCACGCCGCCGCGCAGCAGCAGCGTTTTCAGAAACGCGCCCAGCGTGTGGGTGAAGATTCCTGTCAGCGAGGCCTTCTTGCCGCGCTGGTGGCGTTCCTGCGCCCATGCGGTGGCATAGTTGAGCTGCTTTTGCTGGAAGCTGGCGAAATCACGGCAGGTCAGATGCAGCAAATCACCCGTCAGGGGGATGACCTGGGCGCCGTCGCAGGCCAGTGACTCATGGACAAGGTTGTCGTTGTACTGAAAGCGTCCGCGCTCGTAGAGGCGCATTACGCGATCCGGATACCAGCCGCTGTGGCGCATGAAGCGGCCAAGGAAGTAGTTGCGACGCGCGATGCTGTATACAGCGCCAGGCTGGGGTGAGGAAAGCACCGCCTGAATGGCCTGCTGGAGTTCCGGGGTGACGCGCTCGTCGGTGTCGATCATCAGCACATAATCGCCCGTGGCGTGACCCTGCGCGCGCTGGCGCTGAATGCCGTAGCCCTGCCAGTCGGTATCGGTAAAGACTTTTGCGCCCGCAGCCCGGGCGATGTACACCGTGTTGTCCGTGCTTCCGGAGTCGAGGATAACAATTTCGTCAGCCCAGGCGACGGAGGCCAGGCAGTCCGGAAGCAGGTCGGCGGCGTTTTTGGCGATCATGACGACCGACAGACGCGTAGACATTAGTGGCTCCGCTGAGGCAGATAAGGTTGCAGAAGCTGCAGCAGACGGGTGAGTGCGCCCTGGTTCTGGTGCAGCACTTCGACGGCGTGGCGACCGTACCACAGGCGGTAATCTTCATCCGTCAGAAGGGTCGATACTTCTTTGACGACCGAGTCCGCATCGGTCACGGTAATTAAACCATCGGCCTGCTGCAATTTAGCGCAGATATCTTTGAAGTTAAACGTGTGTGGACCCATCAACACAGGAATGGCGTGGGCTGCCGGCTCGAGCGGGTTATGGCCTCCGCGCTCCACCAGACTGCCGCCAACAAAGGCGAGGTCAGCAATGCCGTAGAGCAGCATCAGTTCGCCCATCGTATCGCCAATCACCACCTGGGTACTGCCGGAAGGGATCTCTCCGCTGCTGCGCAGGGTGAAGCTGAAGCCGCCTTTCTGCACCATTTCGCGGGCATCTTTAAAACGTTCGGGGTGACGAGGCACCAGAATCAGCAGTAGGTCCGGGAAGGTTTCCAGCAGCTTACGGTGCGCCTGCAGGATAATCGCCTCTTCGCCCTCATGAGTACTGGTCGCTATCCAGACCTGGCGACGCGGAGCCCACTGGCGGCGCAGCGTGATGGCGCGGGCGGCCAGTTCAGGGGTAACGGAAATATCGAATTTCAGGCTGCCGGTCACGGCAAGCTGGTTGCGCTTCAGGCCCAGGGAGATAAAGCGCGCCGCGTCTTCTTCGTTCTGCGCGGCAATCAGCGTGATTTTGCTCAGCAGGCGGCGCATAAATTTGCCCAGCTTGCCGTAGCCTTTCGCCGAGCGCTCTGAAAGGCGCGCGTTGGCAATCACCAGCGGAATTTTACGGGCATGCAGAGCGGAAATCATGTTCGGCCACAGCTCGGTTTCCATCACGATAACCAGCTTCGGGCGAACGGTATTCAGGAAACGATTCATAGCGCAGGGCAGATCGTAAGGGAGGTAGACGTGATGAACGTCTTTACCAAACGCGGATAACGCGCGCTCTGAGCCGGTTGGCGTCATGGTAGTGACGGTAATCGGCAGAGACGGGTAGCGGTGGCGCAGAGCGCGAACCAGCGGGATCGCCGCCAGCGTTTCACCGACAGAAACGGAATGCAGCAAAATACCGTCCGGGGCGACTTTATTGCGGCAAAAGCCATAGCGTTCAGCCCAGCGTTTACGATACGCAGGCGCTTTACGGCTACGAAGCAACAGTCTCAGCCACACCAGTGGCTGAATGATATAGAGCAGGGCGGTATACAACAATTCCAAGCGATTATCCGTCTTTTTAGTTTCGGCGGGCAAATTCTAAGCATTTAAGCCAGGTAAAGCTATCTCTTATGCCAGATACCGTTTTAAACGGAAGTAGCGTCGGCCCAGGCGCCAGCGCAAACGCGGGCTTTTGGCACTTTTCCAGATAAGCTTCCAGATCCCGGTGTCGAAGAACTCTTTGATAATCATTGTTTTCTTTGTCTCATCCTTCATGTTGTCGAAGGTATGAATGATCCCCAGCCCCTCTTTGGCGATTTGCCAGTGGCAGGCGGGGATATTTTTCACTTTATCCGGGTAACGCTGGTTAATGGCATCAAGCATCTGCAGGATTTTCATGTAGTGGCGCGCGGAGCGGATCAGCGTGTCGTCATTATCCGGCGTATGCGATACCGAGGCAGAGTGAATGTAGTAGTCATAAAAGCGTTCACTGGTGTAC
This sequence comes from Enterobacter sp. 04-C-12-SI-ECC, assembly GCF_047530715.1. Classification (NCBI taxonomy): domain Bacteria; kingdom Pseudomonadati; phylum Pseudomonadota; class Gammaproteobacteria; order Enterobacterales; family Enterobacteriaceae; genus Enterobacter; species Enterobacter sp. 04-C-12-SI-ECC. Next base: position 109,519 of record NZ_JBLKDI010000013.1, on the reverse strand, counting down.
TGAACGCGCTCTGCGGCAAGCAGCACCTCGGTGGTCCACGGGATATCCTGATGGCGCAGCCCGGGTTCGAAATGGAAACTGTGTTTACGAATAAAATCGTGGCGATAGATATTAAGCCAGGTCACGTGCAGGAACTTACGTGAATCCAGCGCCATCTTTAACCATGCCGGGCCCGTCATAACGCCCGTTGAGGCGAGTTTATCCTCGGGGAAGATAGGTCGAGACGGTTTCTTATCATTTTCCCAGACGTAGTTGCCGTTGCAGGTGGCGACATCCAGATCCTGCGTGACGGCCATATCCAGCAGACGCTGGTACATGCCAGGTTTGAAGACGTCATCAATATCCGGGAAAGAGAGATACTGACCGGTTGCAACGGCCAGGCCGGTATTTCGCGCAATGGAAACGCCCTGGTTTTGTTGTTCAATCACCTGCATCTGCGGCAGTTTTTCACGCCAGCTTTCGACGATCTGCATCGAGCGGTCAGTTGAGCCATCATTGACAATAATGACTTCCATGCTGTCGATGCGTTGATTCACAAGGCAGGTAAAGAACTGATCCAGAAAAGCTTCGCCGTTATAAACGGCAACCACCACGCTTAACAATGGCGCTGAATTTTGCATAAGAAACCTGATTATTTTTGATTGTCGACCAAAGCAATGTACTGCTGGCAAATGGCATTGATACCGAACGACGCAATCGTTGCATCGCCAACGACCGGCGGGGCGGTATAAATATCTACCAGGGTTTTTGCCAGTGACGCGTCATTTAGCTCTGCCAGCCCGCGCGCTAAGGCGCCGGTGAGGATTTCTGCGGGGCCACCCGGACAATTGGTACTGACCGGTGGCGTCTGGCAGATAATGGATTCCACCAGCACATTACCAAAACCTTCGCAGTCAGAACTTAACACTAAGAGGCGTGCCCCTTTAATCCAGGGGTAGGGATTGGAGTCGAAGGGACGGAAAACCGTCTTGTCTTCAATACCCAGGCCGCGGGCAAGCTGTTTGAGCTTTTGAATTTTGGCTTCGGAACCATTGCCCATCATGACAAGCGTAGTGTCGAGCTGGCTCTGTGCGAACGCGCGTAAAAGACGGTCGTGGCGTTTGTGCTCATGGAAGCGGCCGACATGGATGATGTAATCCTTCCCTTGCATCTCGAAGGGGGCATCCGCCAGACGCTGAATTTCAGGGATATCAAAAGGATTGTGAATAACCGCTTTACGCCGGAGTTTCAGAGCCAGGGTCTCGGAAAGGTCTTTCAGCACGGCGCCTGAGACGGCGACAACGTTTCGGTTTTCGTAGGTATGACGAATTTTAAGATGCTTAAACCAGCGCGAAAGCCCGCTGCGATGGCGAAGATAGGAGAAAGAGAACATGCCATGCACGCAGAACCAGACTTTTTCACGCTCCAGCGCGCGGCAGTGCGCCACAATGCGGTCAGTTTTGTGCAGATGAGAGAACACAACGTCAAATTTTCCGCTGCGCTCAGCCCGCTCAATCGCCTGATCCAGCAGGCGGGCTCGGCGTGGGATCTCCGTCAGCTTGCGCCACGGTTTTTTGCAGGTATCCTGAACCACCTGATAATCAATGCCTTCCGGGATGGCGTAATCACACACTTTCCGCAGAGAGAAAAGGGAGACCTGATGCCCCATTTCCGTTAATCCGCTGGAAAGTGTAAGAACTGTTTTTTCAGCTCCCCCACCGGGTAAACCATCAATAATCATTAGGATGCGCATTTTTAATCCAGTAATTTTTGATAAAGCGAAATAAGCTGACTTGACAGTTTTTCGGGGGTGGCGTCTTTTACCCGTTCACGTGCCGCTTGCCCCATCGTGTTATTTTTTCCCAGAGAAGGAGTGGCTGCAATTGCCTCCTTCAATGTGTTGATATCCAGGGCGTCACAATAAAATCCGTTCTGACCTTGCTGAATAAATTCAGCGCCTCCGCAACTCTCTGAAGTAATGACGGGCAAGCCGCAGGCCATCGCTTCAAGAATGACGTTTGGAAAGGGATCATACAGCGTTGGCAACAGTAAACCATCGGATAGCTGATAAAAAGGCAGCGTTTCTTTCTGCATCCCCAGGAAACGGATTTGCCCTTCGCAGCCCAATGAACGGGCGAGGTCACGATAACGATGTTCTGCTTTATCCTGTCCAACCACAATCAGCCAGGCTGAAGTTCCTGCGATAGCGCGTATGGCGCTGGCCAATCCTTTTCGTTCAAATCCCGATCCTACAAAACAGAACACCACGGCATCGGCTGGCAAACCAAATTGCTGACGCAGCGCGGCACGCTGTGCTTCCTGGGCTGGAACGAAGCGGCTGGAATCAATTGAATTATAAATCACATGTATCTTTTTTGCGTCAATATCAAAGTCTTCGACGATTTCGCGTTTGATCATTTCCGCATTACAGATAACCGCTTTCAGCTCTGGCGCCTGGTACATTTCACGCTCGGCGTGCATCACATAGCGGTGATAGCGGTCGACCATCAGCATTTTCGCGCGCCAGGCGGGCAGGATGCGCGCACGCTGTAGCAGCCAGCGGCGATGGACGCCATCGCCAGCGCGGTAGATATCACAGCCCGGAATCCGCTCGTGGCTTTGCACAATATCAAACTGCTGTTGCTGCCACAGCGCGCGGGCAGCATGGGCAAACCCGCGTTCGCGGCTAATTCGGCCCCATTTGCGCGGGTCGCAAATATGGATATGCCAGTCGTCCTGTCTCTCGCCCTGCCATTCACGCGTAATGACGTTGAGTTCAAGATTCTGATTGCTCAGCGCGGTGAGCGCACGTGAAACGAAGCGCTCCGCTCCGCCATCAGGGCGATACTTTTGGCGAACAATCGCCAGACGATGGTGTTTCATGACAAATATCTCCTTGCAGCGGAGACGACAGCATCAACGGGAATGGCGTCGAGATAGCGTTCTTTCGTTTTGGTATCAATAGCGTCGGGATCGGGAAGGGGACCGTAGTCGCCAGCCCAGATGACTTCACCGTTGACTTGCCATGGAGACCAAAACGTCAGTTTGGAAGGGCCAAACAGCGCCACGCAGGGCGTCTGCAGCGCGGCGGCCATGTGCATCGGAACGGAGTCAACGCCAATAAAAAGACACGCGTGGTCGATGAGTGAGGCCAGCTGGCGCAACGTTAGCTGTCCCGCCAGCGAGACGACCCCCGTTTTCGGTGAGGCGGCGAGTATGCGATCTATCATCGCCAGCTCTTTTTTATCCGGCCCGGCCGTGAGTACAACGGTATGCCCATCCTGCTGCAGCGCGGTGATGGTTTGCGCCATTTTGCTTTCATCCCAGCATTTGAAGAACCAGCGTGATGTCGGCTGAATGACGATGTAGTTATCGCCCACTCCTTTTTGCACCAGCTGCTGGTGGGCGTGGTGCCAGTCTTCTGCGCTGTAGGCCATGGTAACAGCTGGCTCAGGTGCGACCTGTAATGGTGACAGAATGGAGAGATTTTGTTCGACAGTGTGCAGGGATTTGTGATTTGCAACAGAGACTAAATCGCTATGACAGAAACGCCAGAATGGATTGTTGCGTTTGTTAAAGGCGAATCCGAGGCGAACCGGCGCACCAGTGAAACGGGTAACGATAGCGCTACGCCACTGATCGGCAAGATTTATCACCAGATGATAATGTTGCTTTCGTAACGCGCAGAGTAACTGCCACTCCTTTTGAAGGTGCTTTAGCGTGCCCAGCTGCTTCCATTTACGATCGATTCCATAAATAGTGCCAATCGTCGGATGCGCGGCGAGCATATCGCGCGTTTCTTCATACAACAGCACGTCAATTTGCGCTTGTGGCCATTTTTGACGTAATGAATCAATGACGGGGGTGGTCAATAACATATCGCCATGATGGCGGAGTTTGATCAGTAGAATGCGCAAATCAGGCGTGTCAGGTAAGTTATTCATCATCATCTTATCGGCGTTGTACTGTTGGCAATTCTAATAGACCTGGTAGCGACTTGCACTCTTTCTCCATAATCTCAGGAATTTCCCAGGAAGGGTTTACTCAGGCTTTGGAGAGTGCGTAACATAGCGCTAACTTCCCTGTCATGCGGACTCATTATGAAAAAACCAGCGTTTATCATCACGATTGATACTGAGGGCGATAATCTCTGGGAGAATCACCGCGTCATTAAAACGGAAAATGCGCGCTATCTGGCCCGGTTCCAGGCCCTTTGTGAGCGTTTTGGTTTTAAGCCCGTATGGCTGACAAACTATGAGATGGCAATCGAGCCCGTTTTCATTGAATTCGCCAGGGACGCGATCGCTCGTGGTCAGGGGGAGGTGGGTATGCACCTTCATGCATGGAATAGCCCACCTGAGCACGATCTCACGGGAGATGACTGGCGCTGGCAACCGTATCTGATTGAATTTTCAGACGAGGTGATGCGTGAGAAAGTGCTGTTCATGACCCGTCTGCTGGAAGAGACATTCCAGACCAAAATGCTGAGCCACCGCGCCGGGCGTTGGGCATTTGATAGCCGCTATGCAAAATTGCTCGTTGAACTGGGCTACCAGGTTGATTGCTCCGTGACGCCACGCGTGAACTGGCGCAATGCGAAAGGTGCTCCGCAGGGCTATGGTGGAACGGATTATCAGCATTTCCCCGACCACGCCTATTTTATGGATTTAGATACTATTTCCCGGGCGGGAAATAGTCCCTTACTCGAAGTGCCGATGAGCATTCAGTATAAACATCCGGCCTGGTTGAACACGATCAAACAGGGATACGATCGGCTTCGCGGTAAATATCGCTCGCCTTCCGTGAACTGGCTACGACCGACCGGTGGCAATGCGTCGCAGATGATTCAGGTCGCGCAGCAATGCCTGTCGCAGGGACAGGATTATGTGGAGTTTATGCTTCACTCGTCTGAATTTATGCCAGGCGGAAGTCCGACCTTTAAAGATGAGGCGGCGATTGAAGGGTTATATCAGGATTTAGAAGCGCTTTTTAGCTGGCTATCCGATAAGACGGTGGGGATGACGCTGGCGGAGTTTTATCAATACAAGAAAAAATAATGCCCGGCTGGCGGGCATTATCTCTTATTGATGTTGTCTGGTTTGCGAGAAGGGAGTACTCAATGCAAACAGAGTAACAAAGAATATTTGGGCTTCTGAGCTCAATAAAATGACGTCCGTCAGGCCATAGAGTAATAAAAGAAGCATCGTTGTCAGCAGCAGGCCATTTCGGTTTTTAAGCGCATAAGCGATCATCGAAACGAAGAAAAAGAGTAATATCGCCAGACCCGGAAGCCCCTGCAGAGAGTATTTTTCGATAAATTCATTGTGTAAATGTACCCTGATAAACTCGAGCGCGGCCGCGAGATGCGGATGCCCATGCTGCACATACTGCTGTGTCCATACCTCACGGTCTTCGACTGACTGCCCCAGCGGGTGCGCAAGTCCGTTCTGAATACCAATTGTCCACATGGAAAAACGCGCTCCGAGCGACGTCGCGTCATGCCCCTGCTGGTAGCTTTCCAGTTCCATCTGCGTTTGAACTATCTTTGGCGAGATCAACGGCTTGTAGCTAACGATAATAATGCCCGCCACAATACATAAAAAAATCAGCGTTGATTTCAGATGAATTCTTCTGAAGTGGTAGAGCGTGAGTACAATCGCAAGGAGCAAAAATAATCCCATTGCAGCACGCGTCCCCGTTAAAAGAATAACGAAGTAAGATATTAAGATGGTAAGACCCGCGACTACATACAGTTTTCTGTTTTTTTGAAGATAAAGGCTGTATACCAGCGCCAGTGACAGTACGGAGTAAACATAGGCAGACACGGTGGCGCGATTGATGGCCATCTCTATACGTGCCATACCCTGCGTCGCCTGCCATAAGCCATATCCCGTGGCGAGGACAAACCCTGTACCTGCCGCGTACAGGAAGTACTTCTGGAAAGCGCTTTTATCGACGTAAGTTTTAAACCGGTCAAGATAGAAAACGAGAATGCTCGCTAATATCAGTTTCTTACTGGCACCCAGATAATCGCTATAAGCGTTTAAACCTTCGCTATGATATTCGTACACCATATACCAGACAAGATTGAGTAGCCCAATCAGCAATATGGGGAGCGCGATTGAAAAGGGGCGCAGGGTGATTTTTTTATATTCGCAAGCTAAGCCGATAATGCTGGCATAAACCGCAATATAGAAAAATTCTCGTTGTTTACCTGAGCTCAGCAGCGCCAGTGCAAACGAAATGAGGCTCAAAATCAGCGTCAGCTGATAGAGCCGCAGTTTTACTTTTTCCATAATGCCTCAATGACCCTTTTTTTGTAGCTGAAACGTACATCTCTGGAGAAGAAAAAAGAGAAAGAATAAAGTGCATTTACCCGCGCCTTAACCAGTTTGAGCTGCAGGTCGGTCAGATATTGTCGGTGATTACTGTAAATATCAAACCAGTGGCAATTAATAAGATGCTTAAATGATTGCGGGAATGTATTTTCCATCTGTAGTGTACATTCAATCAGCGTGGCGATTTTACTGGCGTCAAGACGGCTCGACAAACTGTCGCTGCGTTTGATGTAAAAATAGTGTCCCTGACGCTGAAAGAAGATTTTACGCGATTGCATCAGCATGCCGGGAAATACCGCGAAATCTTCATAGCAGACCATAGAAGGGATAGGGTTGGTTGCGTATAGCCTGCGGTGTACGAATTGCCCGATGAGATGCGCCTGAAAATCTTTGTGCTGCAGGAAACGCTTTATTGCATCATTTTGCGATAATGAGACGGGCGTGAATCCCTGCCAGGCGGAGGTGATTTTCCGCATATCGCGTATTTCCAGCAGGCGCGTCAGCAACATATCAGGACGCTCTGCTTTCAGGAAGGCGACGGCATCCCGGATGCTACCCGGCTTTAACAGATCGTCGCTATCAAGCATCGTGATGTAATCGCCTGACGCCAGCGAGACTGCGCTGTTTCGAACATGCCCTACGTTACGGTACTCAACGTATTGGCATTGCGCATGCGGAAGCTTTGGCAACCACGCCTCAATAATATCCTGTGTGGAATCGTTGGAACTGTCATTAATGATAATAACTTCTACATCATCGCCTGCATTCTCAATCGCGTTTTGCAGACTTTCCAGAGTGGCGTGAAGCGTGTTTTCGGCATTATGTGCGGCAATAATGATGCTGAGAAAAGCCATAGTAATTAGTTTCCCTGAGCATCAAAGGCAGATTTTGCTGTTGGTAGCCCGCAAATGAAATGTTTGAGTTCGTCCAGCGATTCATCTGTTACCGCGAAGAGTTCTTCCCGGCCTTGCGGGAAATAATACCGAGTTTCAAAAACATACGAGCAAATATTGTCATCGTTGCCAATCAGCAACACGTTGCCAAGCGGGCGCTGCTCGTAGTGACAGCACGGACCGAACAGTAAGACGACCGGCACGCCAACCGCATCGGCGATGTAGACATTCCCCGAGTCGGAGGCGATATAACAATCCATTTTAGAAATTGCCCACGGAAGCTCTTCAAGCGAGATCTTGCCAATCAGATTAATAAAGTTGGGCAGTTCACCGTAAGCGCGGGTGATGTCATCCATCCAGGACTGTTCATTCGGGGCGCCAAAGACATAAAACTCGCAGGGCAGGTCGGCGAGACGATCGGCAATTTGCTTCCAGATGACAGGCGGAACGGTTTTAGCTTTATTCCCGGCGGCTATACTGATGCCAATGCGGACCGCGCCGGGTTTATCAAGGATCGCCGGATAAGTCGCGGGTTTAAACAGTGGCTTTGTGGCGTGCTTTGGAGTGTCTTGCCAGGTCAGAGCACGGTCGGCCAGCTTAAGATAGTTAGTGACTGTTAACGTTTTTCTACCGTGGTCAACCGTACCATCGGCCGTTGAATAGAAAATCCCGTGATACCACCTGCGCGTGTAAGTGCTTAAGAATTGCTTGTTTTTGGCGTTACAAACGGAGGCGAAAAAAAGATTCACGCTGTTAGGCTGCAGAAGGTAGACGTTGTCATAGCGGTTCATGATCCTGCAGGCGAAACAGAGCTTACGCCACAGGTTACGCTTATGCTGCTCAATAAAATAAATCTCTTCAACCGTCTCGTCATGCTTCGCCAGCGCACCCACGCTGCGACTGATCAGCACGTCGCTTTTTTGCAGCCAGCCCAGAAGGGGCGTTGCATTAACAAAATCACCGATTTTGGCTGTCTGAATGACCAGGTTTTTCCCTGTCTCTTTGCGCAACAGCTTCCGGATAAGCTTCACCGGAAAGAGTAAAATCAGCAGAAATACGTAACTCATGGGTTAAATATCCCTGTTGGAAAGCCAACGGCTGCCCTGTAAAAATGAAAAAATCGCATCTGCGCTGATATCCTTCGTTTGCTGAGTCGGGCTGACCATCTGATGTTGGTTTTTGCCATAGCCCCCGATCAGGCCGGGATCGGTCGGGCCAAAAAGGGTGATATTTGGGCGATCCAGCGCCGCGGTTAAATGGCTTAAACCCGTATCCACGGAAACAACGGCGTTAGCGCCTGCCAGCTCTGCGGCAACCTGCGCCAGCGTGAGTTTGGGTAACACCTCGACGTGGGAAAAGCCTGCTGCCAGACGCGCCGCACGCTGCCGCTCATGCTCAGCGCCCCACGGGAGTTTAATATGGATACCGGAGGGTTGCATTAGTTCAATCAGCCTTCGCCAGTGTGTTTCCGGCCAGTGCTTATCGTCGCGCGTTGTGGCATGCAGAAAGACAAGATAAGGCTGAGCACAGGGATCTGTATTGCGCAAAAAGTGCTGCGCAATGGCGTAGTCGCCCTGCGCTTCCGGTTTCGCATAGCCGAGGCTTTTCGCAAACAGCTCGCGGGTGCGTTCTACGGCGTGCTGCTGCTTTGCGATGTTGTGGCGACGGTTATAGAACAGACTCGCCAGTGGTTCGCGGGCGGTGTGCCAGTCCATGCCGTGCTTTACGCCGTGCGCCAGACGCGTGACCAGCGCCGCGCTTTTCACCAGCCCCTGCGCGTCGATAATCGCGTCGTAACGCTGCGCATGCACCATTTCACGGAAGGCTTTACGCTCGGCTTTAATCGGCGCGGAGAACCACGCTTTGCGCCAGCGGCGAATCGCGACCGGGATCACGCGGTCAACCGCTTCATGCCAGGTGGGGATCTGCGCGAAGCCTTCTTCTACCACCCAGTCAAAACGGATGCCGGGAATGGCCCGCATGGCGTCCGTCAGCGACGGTAGCGTATGCAGAACATCACCCATTGAGGAGGTTTTAACGATCAATACCCGCATCCGTTATCCTTCTTCGCTCAACAACAGTTCGTTGAGCTCTTCGAGAACGCGCTGCGGCGTTATGTCGATCAGGCTCTGATGGTAACCTTCTGCCGCATCGCCTTTGCGGACTTTGTGATAGCCGGTAATGAGACGAATAACGCGCGCCTTGTGTGACAGCGGCGGCGTGAAGTCCGGGCTGCTTGGGCCATACAGCGCAACCAGCGGACGTTCCAGCGCGGCGGCGACGTGCATCAGGCCAGAGTCATTGCTGACCACGGCCTTACAGGCGGCAATCAGGATAACGGCCTGCTCAAGCTGCGTTTCTCCAGCCAGGTTGCGGCACCAGGCCTGTTGCTCGGTGCTCAGCGTGGCGAGAATTTCGTTGCCCGCCTCGTGATCTTTCGCCGAGCCAAACAGCACAATCTGGTAGCCTTCGTCGATCAGCTGTTTCGCCAGTTCGGCGTAGTGGTAGTGCGGCCAGCGTTTTGCCGGGCCAAATTCTGCGCCGGGGCAGAAGCCAATCATTGGGCGTTCGGACGAAAGACCAAACGCGCTGCAGGTCTGAGATTTTTCACCATCGTTAACCTGAAGCTGGGGCCACAGCAGCGGCTGCGGCAGGTCTTTCGCGCTGCGCATCACCCCTTTGTCGTAGGCCAGCGCCACGTAGCGCTCCACCATCAGCGGCCAGGCCGCTTTATCCAGCACCCGGGCGTCGTTCAGCAGACCGTAGCGCATTTCACCGCGCCAGCCGGTACGGTGCGGAATGCCCGCAAAGAAAGGTACGAGGGCGGATTTAAAGGAGTTTGGCAGCACGTACGCACGGTCATAGCGCTTCTCGCGCAGGCTATGGCCGAGCTTGCGGCGTTCGCCGATTTCCAGCGCCCCGTGGCCGAGCGGCATCGGGATCGCCTCGTTTACTTCCGGCATACGCGATAACAGCGGACGGCACCATGCGGGTGCCATCACGTCGATTATCGCCTGGGGATAACGCGCCTTGAGCGTGCGATAGAGACTTTGCGACATCATCATGTCGCCCACCCATGACGGGCCGATCACCAGAATCTTCATACTTACGCGTCGCGGTTCAGCCAGGCCATATATTCCGTTACGCCTTCGGCAACGGTCTTGAACGGCTTGTCGTAGCCCGCGGCGCGCAGGTTGGTCAGGTCGGCCTGCGTGAACGCCTGGTAGCGGCCTTTCAGCTTATCCGGGAACGGAATGTACTCGATGCTGCCTTTCTTATGGTATGCCAGCGTTGCGTCAGCCACCGCCTGGAAGGACTCTGCGCGGCCGGTACCGAGGTTGAAAATGCCGGAGACGCCGCTTTCCAGGAACCACAGGTTTACGGCTGCAACGTCGCCTACGTAGACGAAGTCGCGCTTGAAGCCGTCGCTGCCTTCGAACAGTTTCGGGCTTTCACCGTTATTCAACTGGGTGTTCAGGTGGAACGCCACGCTCGCCATGCTGCCCTTGTGCCCTTCGCGCGGCCCGTAAACGTTGAAGTAGCGGAAGCCGACAATCTGCGAGTTCGCTTCCGGCAGGATCTGACGCACGTACTCGTCAAACAGGAACTTGGAGTAGCCGTAGACGTTCAGCGGCTGCTCATATTCGCGGGACTCGATGAAATCAGAAGTGCGGCCGCCATAGGTTGCCGCAGACGAGGCATACAGGAATGGAATTTCACGCTCCAGGCAGTAGTGCAGGAGCTCTTTAGAGTACTGATAGTTGTTATCCATCATGTACTTGCCGTCCCACTCGGTGGTGGAAGAGCACGCACCTTCGTGGAAGATGGCTTCGATCTCGCCGAACTCTTCACCCGCCATAATCTGGATAAGGAAGTCTTCTTTATCCATGTAGTCAGCGATGTTCAGATCCACCAGGTTAACGAACTTGGTGCCGTCTTTCAGGTTGTCCACCACCAGAATGTCGGTGATGCCCTTATCATTGAGAGCCTTGATAATGTTGCTGCCGATAAAGCCCGCGCCGCCGGTAACGATGATCATAACTGTAACCTTTGAAGTGTTGAGCCCGGGGACAATCCCGGACGCTAATATTCATATCATATCATCACAATGCCCGGTCTTCAGCCATTCACCGATATGCAGCAGGGGTACACGTGATTTATGCTGCAAAAACGAGAAGAGATACGGCGTCATCTCGTCATGAACTATAGGTTTGGGTAATATGTGCCAAAATTTGCCGAGTCTGGAGAATTGCAATGCGTGGTGATTTTTACAAACAGTTAAACAGCGACCTCGACACCGCACGTGCGGAAGGGTTGTTCAAAGAAGAGCGTATTATCACGTCTGCCCAGCAGGCGGACATCACCGTTGCCGACGGCAGCCATGTGATCAACTTTTGCGCGAACAACTACTTAGGTCTTGCGAATCACCCTGAGCTGATTGCCGCCGCGAAAAATGGCATGGATACCCACGGCTTCGGCATGGCCTCCGTGCGCTTCATCTGCGGCACCCAGGATAGCCACAAGCAGCTTGAGCAAAAGCTGGCAAACTTTCTCGGAATGGAAGACGCGATTCTGTACTCCTCCTGCTTCGACGCCAACGGCGGTCTGTTTGAAACCCTGCTCGGCGCAGAAGATGCGATTATCTCCGACGCCCTGAACCACGCCTCCATCATCGACGGTGTTCGCCTGTGTAAAGCGAAGCGTTTCCGCTACGCCAACAACGACATGGTTGAGCTGGAAGCGCGGCTCAAAGAGGCACGCGAAGCGGGTGCCCGCCACGTACTGATCGCGACCGACGGGGTATTCTCCATGGACGGCGTGATCGCCAACCTGAAGGGCGTGTGCGACCTGGCGGATAAATACGACGCGCTGGTGATGGTCGATGACTCCCACGCGGTCGGTTTTGTCGGCGAAAACGGCCGCGGCTCCCATGAATACTGTGACGTGATGGGCCGCGTGGACATCATCACCGGTACGCTGGGCAAAGCGCTCGGCGGCGCGTCCGGCGGTTATACCGCTGCGCGTAAAGAGGTGGTTGAGTGGCTGCGTCAGCGCTCCCGTCCGTACCTGTTCTCCAACTCCCTGGCGCCGGCCATTGTGGCCGCCTCCATCAAAGTGCTGGAGATGGTGGAGTCCGGCGCCGAGCTGCGCGACCGACTGTGGGCAAACGCCCGTCTGTTCCGCGAAAAAATGAGCGCCGCAGGGTTCACCCTGGCCGGCGCTGACCACGCGATCATTCCTGTGATGCTCGGCGATGCGGTTGTGGCGCAGCAGTTTGCCCGCGAGCTGCAGAAAGAAGGGATTTACGTCACCGGGTTCTTCTTCCCGGTGGTACCAAAAGGTCAGGCGCGCATCCGCACCCAGATGTCTGCGGCGCATTCGCCTGAACAAATTGAGCGTGCGGTGGAAGCCTTTACCCGCATCGGCAAACAGCTGGGCGTAATTGCCTGAGGACGTGTGATGAAAGCGTTATCCAAACTGAAAGCGGAAGAAGGGATTTGGATGACCGACGTGCCGGAGCCGGAAGTCGGTCATAACGATCTGCTGATCAAAATTCGTAAAACGGCTATCTGCGGTACTGACGTTCACATCTACAACTGGGACCAGTGGTCGCAGAAAACCATTCCGGTACCGATGGTGGTCGGTCACGAATACGTCGGCGAAGTGGTCGGCATCGGCCAGGAAGTCAAAGGCTTTAGCATTGGCGATCGCGTCTCTGGTGAAGGCCATATTACCTGCGGTCACTGCCGCAACTGCCGTGGCGGTCGCACCCACCTGTGCCGCAACACCGTCGGCGTGGGCGTAAATCGTCCGGGCTGCTTCGCGGAATACCTGGTGATCCCGGCGTTTAACGCCTTCAAAATCCCGGACAATATCTCTGACGATCTGGCCTCCATCTTCGACCCGTTCGGCAACGCGGTACACACCGCGCTCTCCTTCGACCTGGTCGGTGAAGACGTGCTGGTCTCCGGCGCCGGCCCAATCGGCATTATGGCGGCAGCCGTGGCGAAGCACGTGGGCGCGCGCAACGTGGTGATCACCGACGTGAACGAATACCGCCTGTCGCTGGCGCGCAAAATGGGCGTCACCCGTGCGGTGGATGTCTCGAAAGAGAGCCTGACCGACGTGATGGAAGAGTTGGGTATGACCGAAGGCTTTGACGTAGGCCTGGAGATGTCCGGCGCGCCGCCGGCGTTCCGCACCATGCTGGACACCATGAACCACGGTGGCCGTATCGCGATGCTGGGCATTCCGCCGTCAGATATGTCCATCGACTGGAACAAAGTCATCTTCAAGGGGCTGTTCATCAAGGGCATCTATGGCCGCGAGATGTTCGAAACCTGGTACAAGATGGCAGCGCTGATCCAGTCCGGCCTGGATCTGTCCCCGATTATCACTCACCGTTTCTCCATCGATGAGTTCCAGCAGGGCTTCGACGCGATGCGTTCCGGCCAGTCAGGGAAAGTGATCCTGAGCTGGGATAAGTAAACAAAAAGGGGCCTCTGGCCCCTTTTTTACTGATTCTTTTTCTCTTCGTCCGTCAGGTAGCGCACCTTGCGGGTATAGTCCTGCCCTTTGAACAGCAGTTTGTTATCCGGCGATTCCAGATACTTCTGCCATTCGGAAAGCGGGAAACCCCCGTGCGCGCCAATCACCTCTTTCGGCACAACGGCTTCCTGACCGCCGATCTTCTTGGATACAGGCCAGTTCATCCAGTCGCCCAGGTTAACCGTTTTAACATCCAGCATGTCCAGCAGCGCGGCGAGCGGCAGCTGATCGGTCGGCGGCTGCGTGTCGTCCATCAGCTCCCAGGTATCCTGGAACAGCGTCAGCCACAGCGGGCAGATGCGACGCCAGGTCTTTTTGGTTGCGGCAAGAAACGCGCCGTTAACGTGATCGACCAGATACGGGCGCACCGTTTCTTTGTAATATGCCGGCACTTTTTCTGCGGGGGCGCCGTCCAGCTTGGCAATCATTTTGCCCTGACGGAAGCTGGAGTAGATGTGCATATCGGCCATGTTGATCTGGGGCATCTTCAGCAGGTTGAGATCGGAGTCGATCATCAATACGCCTTCTCCGCGCGCCTGAAGCGGAGCGTTAAGCTTCACCAGACGGCTGAGGTAGATCTGCTTATAGCGGTACCCCTCTTCACGTTTTGGCAGCGTGAGGGTCACAACGCGGGTTTTTGGCGGCAGCTCGCCGAAAGCGGATTCAGGCTGATCGCTGACGATAACAATCTCGCTGACGTCGGTGGCGTAACGCTCTGCAAAGGTCGCTGACAATAACGCCTCTTCGACGAAATCCGCGCCCGTACAAGGGATCACGATGGAATCAACCGCAACGAGATCGCGCGTGACCGGAAGGGAAGCGTAAGGAATGTTATGACGCCCGGTAATGTGGCGGTAGCGAGCATTCAGGAATTTAAACATGTTCTTCTCGTTTGGTTATTGCGCGCCAAGAACGGCCTCGACACCGTTAACATAGCTTTCAATGGCATACACGTTGCAGACATTCTGGTGCGCGGCTGCGGCGAGCCGGGCGCGCAGAGCAGGATCCTGCCAGATATTATCCAGATGTTGAGCAAGTTGCGACACATCGCTCCACGGGAACAGCAGCCCGGTCGACTCATGGTCGATCAATTCTGCCGTGCCGGTTACCTTTGAGCCAATCACCGGGATATTCAGCAGCATTGCCTCCAGCACGACGCGGGGCAAACCTTCGCTCTTCGAAGCCAGAATAAACGCGTCAAAGGTGGCGAGATAGTCAAAAGGCGTGTTCTGGAAACCGGTAAAAATGACGTGCTCAGCAATCCCCAGCGCGTCAGCCTGCGCCGTCAGCGCGCCGCGTTCAGCCCCTTCACCGACCAGCACCATTTTCCATTTTGCCTGCGGATGCTTCTGGCTGAACTGGGCCAGCGCCTCCAGCGTGTGGTGGTTGGACTTGCGAGGGATAAGCGACCCAATGCTGCCGAACACAAACGTCTCATCATCAATGTTCAGACGCTGGCGCATGGCGCGTCGGTCGGGCAAGGGCTGGTGGATGTCGATGGCGTTGTTGACCGTGGTACACAGCTCGGGCCGGACGCCATGCTGAAGAAGCACGCGTTCAACGCCGTGCGAGACGGCGATGATTTTTGTGGCGTGGGCATTCACCAGCTTCACCAGCGGCGGGGTCAGCACCGGTTCAATCCGGCAATGCTGAATTATCCGCGCATGCAGGTTCGCGCCCGCCAGATACCCTTCTTCGTTAGAGCCCGGCTGATTGTTCATGTACAGCGTATCGAAACCCCCTTCCCTGAAAATCGTCTCGATCTTGCTGACGTTGGGCCGGATGCGCCAGAGCGTGTCAATATGTCGGGTAAACGCCTTGCGGGCGCTGCGCGAGAAAAACAGCAGGCTGCGGCCCAGCTCTTTTGCAACCTTCGCCCATCCGGGCTGCTTTTGCTGCGGAATGACAATTAAAGGGATGCCAATGCCGTTCAACACCTGGCCGATGGTTTGTCCTTCGGCCCGGCTGTAATCACTGTAAAAACAACAGGTAATATCGAACTTCTCGCGGTTAATCCGCTTCAGAAGCTCGAGCATGCTGTTGGTGCCTCCTCCCCACTCTTTACCGGTATCGAGGAGCAGAATTTTGTGTCGCTGTGGCATCTTTCTACCTTAATCGCCTGTCACTGGGATTGGTTCGCTGAGACTTTTTTACCCCATCCCTGCCACTGGTGCTGGAAGTACTGCACCAGCGTACTCTGGCCCACGCTTTCGCTGATGACCGTAAAGAAGCGGGTTGCATGCACCGGCTCGAGCGGCTTTTTCAGCGCGCAGTTCTTCACGCCGCGGAACGGATTACGCGGCTGCGTTGCCGGAGGTTGAGCGCTTTCCGGACGAGACGTGTCAACCTGCGGTTCATTGAGCAGATCGCTCGGGCGTACCAGCGTGATATCGGCGGGTAAGGTCGGCAGCATTTGCTGCAAAACGCGAACGGTAGACGGATGCGGGTGCCCGATGGCAATCGCCGAACCGTTACGGCGCGCAAGCGCTACCGCGCGGTTGAACTGCACGCGGATATCCGCTTCGTTCTGGGAGTCGTCCAGGAAGACTTTGCGCTTGATGACCTTCACCCCCGTACCCTGAGCGGCACGCATCGCCTGGCTGTTGCCAATGGTCATGCTGTCGAGGAAATAGAGATTGTAACGCTCCAGCGCCTGCATCACCTTCAGCATACCGTACAGGCTGGAGGTCATCGCGCTACCCATATGGTTGTTCAGACCCACGGCATACGGCACCTTGTTGTAGGCGTCGCGGATGATGCGTTCGATCTCATCGCTGCTCATATCCGGGCGCAGGGTGTCTTTTTCCAGCGGCTGCTTGCTGAGCGGTGCCATCGGAAGATGGATGAGGACCTGGTGGCCGCTATTGTGCGCTTTGGTCGCCATTTCATGCGCGTGAGGCGCATTCGGCAGGACGGCGACGGAGATGGCTGATGGCATCGCCAGCACCTGATTTTCATAGTGTGGTCGATAACCGAAGTCATCAATCACGATGGCGAGTTTACCTGCATATACCGGTGCAGCCAGCGCCAGCACGCTGACGACGGAGAGAACCATTCGACGAAATTGAAGCAAAACTTATCTTCCCAACCACGGCTGTGGATTGACCGCCTGACCCTGACGACGAATTTCGAAATAGAGTGACGGGCGGCCCTGACCGCCACTGCTGCCCACAAGGGCGATGGGTTGGCCGGCGCGCACCTGAGTGCCGACGCTGACCAGCGCGCTCTGGTTGTAGCCGTAAAGACTCATGTCGCCTTTACCATGCTCGACCACCACCACCAGCCCGTAACCCTGCAGCCAGTCGGCCAGGATCACGCGGCCATCGGCGATGGCTTTCACTTCGCTACCTTCAGACGCACCGATAACGATCCCTTTCCAACGTAGCTCACCCTGCAGCTGTTCGCCATAGCGATGCAGAATAGTGCCGCGAACGGGCCAGTAGGCCTGACCGCGCGGGGAACCCAGACCGCCGGTACGCGACATCAGGGAGCGTTCGCTTTCGCTTGGCTTGTAGGTGGTCCCTTTGCGGGAGGCTTCCTGCTGCTTGTCGCGAACCGCCTGCGCCTCGCGGGCCTCTTTTTCGGCGCGCGCCTTCGCTGCGGCTTCCGCACGGGCAATGCTGTTACGCAGTTTTGATTCGTTGGCGCGCATTTCGCTCAGCTGGCTCTGTCCTGCCTGAATGGAGGACTCAAGACCGGACAGCGTTTTCTTGCGTTCGTTACGGGCCTGCTCAAGTTTCGCCTGCTGCGCTTTTTGTTCGTAGAGCAACGTCTGCTGCTGGCTCTGCTTCTCTTCCAGCTCCGCTTTTTGGGTGGAGACCTCTTCACGCGTTTGTTTCAGCTGTGCAATGGTCTCCTGACGCGCCTGGTTCAGATAGCCGAAATAGGCCTGCAGACGTTGGCCGCGCTGGCTCTCTTCACCGCTGAGGATCAGCTGGAGTCCGGTATGCTCACCCTGGCGGAATGCGGCATCCAGCTGTGCTGCGAGGTTGCGCTCCTGCGCATCACGCTGGCGCTCCAGTTTGGCAATCGACGCATTCATCTCGTCGATCTGTTTGTTCAACTGGGTGAGGGTGTTTTGCGTTTCACGGAGTTTACGTGCGGCAGCGGAGATGGCCTCTTCCTGCTGCTTAAGCTGGGCGAGCAGGGCGGCGCGCTGCTGTTGCTGCTGGCGTACCGCACGCTCTTTGGCGGCGATATCGGCCTGAATGGATTTCAGCTGGTCGCGGTCATCCGCGTGGGCGGATGCGGCGCACAGCAATACGCCAGCGCTGAGTGCGCTGGCGCAAAGCAGAGGTCTGACTGATAGCCTAAGCGGCTTCACGACCCATGTGATTGAAAAAATCGCCTTTCCCCTCATGGGGAGCGATTATTCCACGATGAACAGCGGCTTACCAGTCATCTCTTCAGGGATCGGCATACCCATCAGCGACAACATGGTTGGCGCGATGTCGGAAAGCTTGCCGCCTTCTACTGCTTTCACTGATTTATCACCCACATAAATCAGCGGAACAGGGAGGTTGGTATGGGCGGTATGCGCCTGACCGGTTGCCGGGTCGCGCATCTGCTCGGCGTTACCGTGGTCAGCGGTGATCAGCAGCTGGCCGCCAACGGACTCAACCGCTTTCGCAACCTGCTCAACGCAGTGGTCCAGCGCTTCAACCGCCTTCACTGCCGCTTCCATTACGCCAGTATGGCCGACCATGTCGCCGTTCGGGTAGTTACAGATGATGGTGTCGTACTTGCCGCTTTTGATGGCCGCGACCAGTTTTTCAGTCAATTCCGCAGAGCTCATCTCTGGCTGCAGATCGTAAGTCGCAACTTTCGGCGAGTTGATCAGAATGCGCTCTTCGCCTATGAACGGCTCTTCAACGCCGCCGTTAAAGAAGAAGGTCACGTGCGCATACTTCTCAGTTTCGGAGATACGCAGCTGGGTTTTGTCGTTCTTCGCCATCCACTCACCGAAGGTGTTAGCCAGCGAGGCTGGTGGGTACGCGCACGGCGCGTTGATGTCTGCGGCGTATTCAGTCAGCTGGATGAAGTCGATGTTCACCACTTTTTTACGGGCGAAACCGTCGAAGTCGCTGTTGACGAACGCACGGGTGATTTCGCGCGCGCGGTCAGCGCGGAAGTTCATAAAGATCAGCGCGTCGCCATCTTCCATTGCGGCATCGGCCTGGCCTTCAGCGCGGATCACGCTCGCTTTCACGAATTCATCGTTTTCATCACGCGCGTAAGCGGCTTCCAGCGCTTCAACCGCAGTCGGGAACTGGAATTCCCCTTTTGCCAGAGTCATCAGGTCATAGGCCTGTTCAACGCGATCCCAGCGGTTGTCGCGGTCCATAGCGTAGTAACGGCCAATGATGGAGGCCACGCGGCCTTTGCCCAGCGCGGCGAATTTGTCTTCGAAAGCTTTCAGGGACCCTTCTGCGCTGCGCGGTGGCGTATCGCGACCGTCCAGGAAGGCGTGCAGGTAGATTTTTTCCGCACCGCGTTCAGCGGCCAGTTCGACCATCGCCATGATGTGATCTTCGTGGCTGTGCACGCCGCCTGCGGAGAGCAGACCCATGATATGCACCGCTTTACCTGCCGCAACGGCTTTATCTACCGCACCGCAGAGAACCGGGTTAGCGAAGAAGGTGCGTTCTTTGATTTCGACGTCCAGACGGGTCAGATCCTGATACACGATACGACCCGCGCCGAGGTTAACGTGGCCAACTTCGGAGTTGCCCATCTGGCGATCCGGCAGGCCCACTTCCAGACCGGATGCGTCAATCAGGGTATGCGGACGTTTTGCCCACAGTGCATCCATGACCGGGGTTTTTGCGTTGAAAATAGCGTTATCCTGGCTGTCTTCACGGTAGCCATAGCCATCCAGAATCACCAGTACCATAGGTTTTTTAGAAACCGACATTGCAACAACCTCATGCTCAAGAGTCAAAATTTGCGTAATTTTACTACAGCTGAATCGATCAAATAGCCGCAGAAGATCAAAGAAAGCGCGGGGGCAAGATGCTGACCGGACCATTTTGAGGCATTTTTTTAGGTGGCATGCCGCAGAAAATGGATTAGGTTATGGTCGCTGGCTGTATTTGCCAGAACGCACAGGTATACTCCTGTCCTGGTTTTTTTATCACTTAGTCGGGAGTAGTTACCCTCCATGCAAGAAATTATGCAATTCGTTAGCCGCCATCCGGTACTGAGCATCGCGTGGATTGGCCTGCTGGCTGCTGTGCTGTTCACCACATTTAAGAGCCTGACGTCTAAGATTAAGGTTATCACCCGTGGTGAAGCGACGCGTCTGATTAACAAAGAAGATGCCGTCGTTGTCGATCTGCGTCAGCGTGACGATTTCCGTAAAGGTCACATTGCCGGCGCAATCAACCTGTTGCCAGCTGAAATCAAAGCCAACAACGTTGGTGAGCTTGAGAAACACAAAGCCCAGCCCATTATCGTTGTGGATGCGACCGGTATGCAGGCGCAGGAATCTGCCAGCGCGCTTTACAAAGCGGGCTTCGAAAACGTAACGGTACTGAAAGAAGGGATTTCCGGCTGGAGCGGGGAAAATCTTCCTTTGGTTCGCGGTAAATAAGGAGTTCAGTCATGGCCAATATTGAGATCTACACCAAAGCGACGTGCCCGTTCTGCCACCGTGCGAAAGCGCTGCTGAGCAGCAAAGGCGTCACGTTCCAGGAACTGCCAATCGACGGTGACGCGATCAAACGCGAAGAGATGATCCAACGTAGTGGTCGTACGACGGTTCCGCAGATTTTTATTGATGCGCAGCACATTGGCGGCTGTGATGACTTGTATGCGCTCGACGCCCGTGGTGGACTCGATCCGCTGCTGAGCTAAGAGACTTTAGGACAATTAAAAAGGGTATTTCCATGTCAGAACAAAACAACACCGAAATGACTTTCCAGATCCAGCGTATCTACACCAAGGATGTCTCTTTCGAAGCGCCAAATGCGCCGCACGTTTTCCAGAAAGACTGGCAGCCAGAGGTTAAACTTGATCTGGATACCGCATCCACCCAGCTGGCGGATGACGTGTATGAAGTCGTACTGCGTGTGACCGTGACCGCCTCTCTGGGCGAAGAAACTGCATTCCTGTGCGAAGTACAGCAGGGCGGTATCTTCTCCATCGGCGGCATCGAAGGCAACCAGATGGCGCATTGCCTGGGTGCATACTGCCCGAACATCCTGTTCCCGTATGCCCGTGAATGCATCACCAGCCTGGTTTCTCGCGGTACATTCCCGCAACTGAACCTTGCGCCAGTGAACTTTGATGCGCTGTTCATGAACTATCTGCAGCAGCAGGCTGGCGAAGGTGCCGAACAACATCAGGATGCCTGATGAGCACTGTTAATGCGTCAATGACTGTGATCGGTGCCGGCTCATACGGCACCGCTCTTGCCATCACGCTGGCAAGAAATGGTCACGACGTGGTCCTGTGGGGCCACGATCCAAAACATATCGCCACGCTGCAGCGCGACCGTTGCAATGTGGCGTTTCTCCCGGACGTTCCGTTCCCTGACACCCTGCACCTGGAAAGCGATCTTGCAACCGCGCTGGCGGCCAGCCGCAACATTTTGATTGTGGTGCCAAGCCATGTCTTTGGCGACGTGCTGAATCAGATCAAGCCGCTGATGCGCCCGGATGCGCGTATCGTCTGGGCGACCAAAGGGCTGGAAGCGGAAACCGGACGTCTGCTGCAGGACGTTGCCCGCGAAGCGCTGGGGGAAGAGATCCCGCTGGCGGTCATCTCCGGGCCGACCTTTGCCAAAGAGCTGGCTGCGGGCCTGCCGACGGCGATCTCGCTGGCATCCACCGATCAGGCCTTCTCCGACGATCTCCAGCAACTGCTGCACTGCGGCAAGAGCTTCCGCGTCTACAGCAACCCCGATTTTATCGGCGTGCAGCTGGGCGGCGCGGTGAAGAACGTGATTGCCATCGGGGCCGGGATGTCTGACGGTATTGGCTTTGGCGCCAACGCGCGTACGGCGTTGATTACCCGCGGCTTAACCGAGATGTCCCGTCTGGGCGAAGCGCTGGGTGCCGATCCGGCCACCTTTATGGGGATGGCGGGTCTGGGGGATCTGGTGCTGACCTGTACCGATAACCAGTCTCGTAACCGCCGCTTTGGCATGATGCTCGGACAGGGCAGCGATGTAAAAAGCGCGCAGGAGAAGATTGGACAGGTGGTGGAAGGCTACCGCAATACCAAAGAAGTCCGCGAATTGGCGCACCGGTTTGGTGTCGAAATGCCAATAACCGAGGAAATTTATCAGGTATTGTATTGCGGAAAAAATGCGCGCGAGGCAGCATTGACCTTATTAGGTCGTGCGCGCAAGGACGAGCGCAGCAGCAATTAGCCGGGAAGTATCGTCACCTGAATGACCCAGCCAGCGCAGAACTGGCTGGTCATTAACTATCGTCTGGAGTAAGCAATGCCGTGTGAAGAACTGGATATCGTCTGGAATAACATTAAAGCCGAAGCCCGGGCGCTGGCCGACTGTGAGCCTATGCTGGCCAGTTTCTATCACGCGACGCTACTCAAGCACGAAAATCTCGGCAGCGCGCTGAGCTATATGCTCGCCAACAAGCTGGCTTCTTCCATCATGCCTGCTATCGCCATTCGTGAGGTAGTGGAAGAGGCCTACGCCGCCGACCCGGAAATGATCGCCTCTGCCGCCTGTGATATCCAGGCCGTGCGCACGCGTGACCCGGCGGTGGATAAATATTCTACGCCACTTCTCTACCTGAAAGGCTTCCACGCTCTGCAGGCGTACCGCATTGGACACTGGCTGTGGAATGAAGGCCGCCGCGCGCTGGCGATCTTCCTGCAAAACCAGGTTTCCGTGACGTTTCAGGTTGATATTCACCCGGCGGCAAAGATTGGCCGCGGGATCATGCTCGACCACGCCACCGGGATCGTTGTCGGGGAAACGGCGGTGATTGAAGACGACGTCTCGATCCTGCAATCCGTTACCCTGGGCGGTACCGGGAAAACCAGCGGCGATCGCCACCCGAAAATTCGTGAAGGGGTGATGATTGGCGCGGGGGCTAAAATCCTCGGCAATATCGAAGTCGGGCGCGGCGCGAAGATTGGCGCGGGGTCGGTTGTGCTCCAGCCCGTGCCGCCGCACACCACCGCCGCTGGCGTACCGGCGCGCATCGTTGGTAAGCCAGACAGCGATAAGCCGTCGATGGATATGGATCAGCACTTCAACGGCATTCACCATACCTTCGAGTATGGTGACGGCATTTAACTTCTGAGAATGGCGCCCGGGTAACCCAGCTGGCGCCACGCTTCATACACCACCACCGACACCGCGTTCGACAGGTTCATGCTGCGGCTGTCCGGCATCATCGGAATCCGGATTTTCTGCTCAGCGGGCAGGGCATCCAGAATGGTGGCCGGCAGGCCGCGGGTTTCCGGACCAAACATCAGATAATCCCCGTCCTGATAGCTTACGGCGCTGTGCGCTGGCGTACCTTTGGTGGTCAGGGCGAACATGCGCTGCGGCTTCTCTGCTTCCAGAAACGCGGCGTAATCGTGATGGCGAACCACGGCGGTAAATTCATGGTAATCCAGCCCCGCGCGGCGCAGGCGTTTGTCGTCCCACGTAAAGCCCATCGGCTCAATGATGTGCAGACGAAAACCGGTGTTGGCGCACAGGCGGATGATATTGCCGGTGTTCGGCGGAATTTCTGGTTCGAATAAAACGATGTTAAGCATGCTGCCCCCTTAATTGCGGGGGCAGAATAGCAGAAAAGAGAGGAACTACGCGACGCCGGGTTCCTGCGAGCGGCTGTACAGCATTTTGTAGACGGTTGCCGCAGCGGCCACCAGAGCGGGCACGCTGAGGATCATTAAAATACTGTCTGCCTGCCACTGCATGGAAAGAAGCTGGGCGCTGGTCATGGTGCCCGCCACGCCGCCAAAGCGGCCGATCCCCTGCATCCAGGCGATGCCCGTCGCGCGGCACTCGGTAGGGTAAAAGGTGGCCGCGAGGGTTTGCATGCCCGACTGCGCGCCGTTCATCGCGATCCCCATCAGGAAAATCAGCCCGCCAAACAGGGCGATATGGTTATGCTCAAGGCCAAGCAAAAGAATCAGGCCCATCGTCAGCACAAAACCACCTGCGACCACCTTGTGCGCTTCCCAGCGGTCCATCATCCAGCCCGCGAGCAGAATGCCTGCGGTGCCGCCGAAGGTAAACAGCGAGGTGAGCCAGGCGGATTCCGCCAGGGCATAACCCATCCCCTGCATCAGCGTCGGCATCCAGCTAAGCAGGACGTAGTAAATCACCAGCCCCATAAAATAAGTCACCCACAGCATCAGGGTGCCGGGTAGCCAGGGCATGGAAAACAGCTGCCCCACGCTTCCTTTTTTAGACGCGGCTTTCTCTTCCGCCAGGAAAAAGCCCGTAACGCTCTCCAGCGTGCTGCGGCTGAACCGGCTGGCAATGCGGCGAACCTGCGCGACGTCTTTCCCGCGCTGCACCAGAAACTTCACCGATTCCGGCAGCAGCAGCGCCAGCAGCACGGTTAAAATCAGCGGTGCAATCGCGCCGGTCAGCAGCACGCTTCGCCAGCCGTGGTGAGGGATAAGCCAGGAAGAGATCGCCCCGCCGCCCGCTGCGCCCAGAGGGAAGCCGCAGTACATGGTATTAATCGCCATGGCGCGGCAGCGCTGGGGGGCGAACTCTGAGATCAGCGTGATGGCGTTAGGCATGGCGGCGCCGAGCCCGAGACCCGTCAGAAAGCGCCATAGCGTCAGGGTGTTGAGGCTTTGCGCCCAGGCCGTCCCCAGGCTCGCCAGGCCGAAGAACAGGCACGAGAAGACCAGCACGCGCTTGCGTCCCATCCGGTCCGATACCGGACCTGCAATAAGGGCTCCCAGCGACAGCCCCAGCAGCGCCGCACTCAGCACCGGCCCCAAATCCTGTTTATGTATTCCCCACTCCGCCGACAGCGTAGGCGCGATGTAGCCCATCGCTGCCGTATCAAAACCATCGATCGCCAGAACCAGAAAGCCCAGCACGATAAGAAGCCAGTGAAACCCTGAAAAAGGACTCTCGTCGATCACCTGCTGAATATCCACCTTACCTGAATAGGTCATACGCTCCCCTCCGATGTGATGTTGTTTTTGTGTTCTTGTATTTGCTTGTCTATACAATTGCGAACGGGAGGGGTGTGTCAAATTTTCTTATCCAGAATGTTACGCAGGTGTTATTTTCGACAAAAAAAGCGCCCGAGGGGGAAATCGGACGCATGGGAAAGGTGGGGGAACGGGAGAGGATCAGGCCGCGTCGCCACGTGACAGCGGAGCCAGCGCCGCCGGTAGTTTGCTCAACTCCTGCACCAGCGAATCCTTGCTGATTTCACTGATCGACTTCGCGCCGGTCAGGGTCATCGCCACCTTCATCTCTTTCTCGATCAGGTTCAGCAGGTTTGCCACGCCCGCCTGGCCGCTGGTGGCCAGCGCGTACAGGTACGCGCGGCCCAGCAGCACGCTGTCTGCGCCCAGCGCAATCATGCGCACCACGTCCAGCCCGTTGCGAATGCCGCTGTCGGCCAGGATCGCAATATCCCCTTTCACCGCATCGGCAATGGCCGGCAGGGCGCGGGCGGAAGAGAGCACGCCGTCGAGCTGGCGTCCGCCGTGGTTAGAGACCACGATCCCATCGGCGCCAAAACGCACCGCGTCGCGGGCATCTTCCGGGTCGAGGATCCCTTTGATCACCATCGGGCCATCCCAGAATTCGCGGATCCACTCCAGGTCTTTCCACGAGATCGACGGATCGAAGTTGTTCGCCAGCCAGCCGATATAGTCCTCCAGTCCGGTCGGTTTACCGAGATAGGCCGAGATATTCCCCAGATCGTGCGGACGGCCGTTCAGACCCACATCCCACGCCCACTGTGGATGCGTTACCGCCTGCCAGTAGCGGCGCAGGGCGGCATTCGGGCCGCTCATGCCGGAGTGCGCATCGCGGTAGCGCGCGCCGGGCGTGGGCATATCGACTGTAAAGACCAGCGTGGAGCAGCCCGCCGCTTTAGCGCGCTCCAGGGCGTTACGCATAAAGCCGCGATCGCGCAGGACGTACAGCTGGAACCACATCGGCCGCTTGATGGCCGGGGCGACCTCTTCAATCGGACAGACCGAGACGGTAGAGAGGGTAAACGGAATGCCTTTAGCATCTGCCGCGGCGGCGGCCTGCACTTCGCCCCGGCGGGCGTACATCCCGCATAAGCCGACGGGCGCGAGCGCGACGGGCATGGAGAGCGTTTCGTTAAACAGTTTCGTCTCAAGGCTCAGGTCAGACATATTCTTCAGCACGCGCTGGCGCAGGGCCACTTCTGACAGATCCTCCACGTTGCGGCGCAGGGTGTATTCGGCATACGCCCCACCGTCGATGTAGTGGAACAGGAACGGCGGCAAAATGCGCTGCGCCGCGGCGCGGTAGTCACTGGCTGCTGAAATAATCATGCTTTGTTCTCCCTGGAAATATCACTGTCGCCAGGCAGACGGGTAATACGCGCCTGTCGGGCCTGGTCTTCATCAAATCGTTTAATGGTGGTGTGCACGAAGCCGAGATGCGCCATCATCGCCTTGCGCGCGGCTTCGGCATCGCCGGCCAGAATGGCGTTGAGCACCGCCTCGTGCTGTTCGGTCAGCTGGGCAAAGACCGGCGGGACCAGATACATGCGCTGGCGGCTCTGCTTCACGGAGGATTGCAGCAGGTCGAAGAATCCGCGCATGGTCTGGAGCAGCACCACGTTGTGCGACGCCTCGGCGATTGCCAGATGGAAACGCACGTCCGCCTGGGAGGCGATGTCCAGGTCGCTGCTCAGCGTGGCTTCGAAGCAGGCTTTGAGCTTCTCTTTGTCGGCTTCGGTTGCCCGCATCGCTGCGTGCCATGCGGTACTGGTTTCGATGGCGTGACGCGCTTCAAGAATGTCGAAGCTGTAGTCCGGGTCGTTTTCCAACAACGTCTTCAGCGGCTGAACGATGTTTTGCTCGGACCAGTCATCATGCTGCCAGCGCACAAAGGTGCCGCCGCCGCGACGGCTCACCAGTACGCCTTCGCTGACCAGCGTCGCCAGCGCCTCGCGCAATGAGTTACGCGATACGCCAAGCCGGGCGGCAAGCTGGCGCTCGGCGGGCAATTTCATGCCCGCTTCCAGCTGTTGTTCTTCAATCAGCGCCCGCACGCGAGAGGCAATCTCGTCGGACAGGCGTCTGGGCATCACTATCATGGGATCATCCAGGTTAAGACATAGGCCTGCAGGGTGGTGATCACGCCCACCATGCAGGTGAATATCAGGCTGTGTTTCACGGTAAAGCGGAACAGGTCCGACTCTTTGCCCACCAGTCCCACCGCCGCACAGGCAATGGCGATGGACTGCGGGGAGATCATTTTGCCGGTCACGCCGCCGGTGGTGTTCGCGGCGACCAGCAGCACGTCCGACACGCCAATCTGCTGCGCAGCCGTCGCCTGCAGGGCGGCAAACAGAGCGTTAGACGAGGTATCGGAACCGGTCAGGAACACCCCCAGCCAGCCGAGGAACGGCGAGAAGAAGGTGAATGCATGCCCGGTGTGCGCCAGCGCTAACGCCAGCGTCGACGACAGGCCGGAGTAGTTCGAGATAAACGCGAACGCCAGCACCATGCCGATGGAGTAGATCGGCAGCATCAGCTCTTTAATCGTTGCCGCAAAAGTCTGTACCGCGGCGGCAGGCTTCATGCGCAGCCACACCACGGAAAGAATAGCGGCAAACAGGATGGCCGTACCGGTGGCGGAGAACCAGTCAAACTTAAATACTGCCGCATACGGGGTGGCGTCGTGCACGACCGGCGGCATACGGGCAACCATCTTGTCGAGGAACGGTACGGAGACGTTAATCACCATGTCGTACAGCGCGCCGCCCGGGGCGAACAGGGCCTTAAACGGCGGTATGCTCCACAGAGTGACCGTTGCGGTCAGGAACAGGAACGGCGACCAGGCGCGGACGATCTGTCCTGCGGTATAGCCCGTGCGGGCGAGGGTCTGATCCACGTGCGACGCGCCCATGTCGGCAAAGCGGAAGATGCGCACCGGCTGCCAGCGTTTCAGGAACAGCGTCAGGCAGACCAGCGACACCAGGGAAGAGATAATGTCCGGCAGTTCCGGGCCGAGGAAGTTTGAGCTGAGATACTGGGCAATCGCGAACGAACCGCCTGCCACCATCACCGCAGGCCAGGTCTCCTTCACGCCGCGCCAGCCGTCCATAATCGCCATGATCCAGAACAGCACGATAATGGTCAGGAACGGCAGCTGGCGGCCAACCATCTGGCCGATCTCAAAGCTGTCCAGCCCGGTCACCTGGCCCGCGACAAGAATCGGAATCCCCATCGCGCCAAACGCCACCGGTGCGGTGTTCACAATCAGGCACAGGCCAGCGGCGTAGAGCGGATTAAAGCCCAACCCGACCAGCAGCGCGGCGGTGATCGCCACCGGTGCGCCGAATCCTGCCGCGCCTTCAAGGAACGCCCCGAAGGAGAAGCCGACAATCAGCATCTGCAGACGCTGGTCCGGGGTGATGGAGAGAATCGACGAACGAATGATGTCGAACTGCCCGGTCTTTACCGAGATTTTATAGACAAAGACCGCGGCGATGATGATCCACGCAATCGGCCACAGGCCGTAGAAGAAACCGTAGACAACGGAGGCCAGCGCGCGATCGACCGGCATCTTGTAGAAGAACAGCGCCACCAGCAGGGCGATGGCAACGGTATACGTCGCGGCAAGGTAGCCCTTCAGCTTGAGCTTAATCAGCGCAAAGAAGAAGAACAGGATCGGTAGCGATGCGATCAGGCTCGACAGCCAGATATTGCCGGCCGGGTCGTAGTTTTGTTGCCAGAGGCTCATGCAGGTCTCCTGGGGACCAGACAGCCTGTGCTGCGGGTGAGTCTCCGCTCAACTCTGCGTCACAAACTGTGTAAAAGTGGTCCTGCCAATATTGTGTTGTAGGGTTAATGACAATGAATGGTTAACCAGATGTTATGGAGTGGCAATGGTTTTGTGAGCGCAGATAATAGAATTGTGAACCGGGGGAGGATTGATTGCGTTATTGGTTGGACCAATTCACGCGAAGGGGAAAAGAGTAGGCCGGGTAAGCGCAGCGCCACCCGGCATGAAATCAGAATGAGGTCTTACAAAAACCCGTCATCTCTTTCAGGCCCATTTCGCGGCCAAGCTCGGTCATCGGGTGAACCACCACCAGACCACGAACGCTTTTCTTCAGCTTGCCCATGTCGGCCTGCTCTTTTTTGGTGATCGCGCGGCGGTGCGGCATGTTCATCAGCTTCTGCGCTTCTTTGCTCAGCTTCTGGCCTTTGACTTCGCGCAGGCGCTCGATTTCCGCTTCCAGCTTCACGGACTCTTTTTCCAGCTCGGCATATTTCTCGGCGGAATCAACCAGAGACAGGCCAGCCATCTGGTGACGGATCAGATCCAGACGGTCGCTCAGGCGTTTAATTTCGTTCTTTTCGACTTCTTTCATGACAATTGACTCTAAATCGGGGGAATTACAGGGAAGGATACACCAATGTGAACGGGCTTACTTCTGAAACGCTTTTTTTAAGCTGATTTTAGAAATCAGCTCAGTCAGGGAGAGGACCATCGTGGAACGGACAACCTGTTGATAGCGCAGCTTTTGCATCGCGTACAGTTCAGGGTCGCTGTTATCAAAATGGGGAGCAGGAGGCAGGGCGGTGACGCAGTGCAACTCGCCGAACGGCCCCAGGATCTCATCATCGGTAAAAGTGTACTCACTACCGTCATGATTGAGCTCTTCGCGCAGCGCCATTAACAGTTCAGCGTCTTCATACTCCTGGCGGTTGAGCACGCCAAGACCATAAATCAGCTTCAGACGCACCGACAGATCGCCCAGCGGTCCGTCTCCGTCCAGTAACGGTTCTACAGCGTACTTTACCGCGTAGTCGTCTTTGCGAAACACCTGAAGCACCAGGATATTCACCGCCTCGGTTAACAGCTCGACGGCGGCAATCAGGAAACTTCGTACGGTTTTGCCAGCATTCAGACGCTCAAGCACACGATTTTCAAAGGCCTGGGTTTGTTCCATTATTGCCTGCATATCTGACAATCTGTTATTCGGGCGCAGGCTCACCTGCGCCGGATTTTGCATCATTTGGTTGCGTTGTATGCGTTAACCGCCTCCGCAACCACGTCGCTGCTGGCGTCCAGACCGGAAATCTGCGCCAGCGCAGCCTGCGCGCCTTTGTCATCAATCAACTGAGCCAGCTCAATCGCCTGCGGGTCCTGCTCGCTGCGGTAGTGCATCGCGGCAGCAATTCCTTTCACCAGGTTGGCGTGCGGCAGATCGTATTCCAGCGTGCCCAGCAGCGGCTTAATCAGGCGGTCGCCCGCGCTCAGCTTACGCAGCGGCTGACGGCCCACGCGCTCAACGTCATCTTTCAGATACGGGTTTTCAAAACGACCGAGGATTTTCTGGATATATGCTGCGTGTTTATCAGCATCAAAACCGTAGCGTTTGATCAGCACCGCGCCGCTCTCTTCCATTGCCCCTTTCACCACCGCGCGGATCTGCTCATCGAGGATCGCGTCGCGAATGGTCTGATGACCGGCCAATTTTCCGAGGTACGCGGTTATAGCATGCCCGGTGTTCAGCGTGAAGAGTTTGCGTTCGACAAATGCCATCAGGTTATCAGTAAGTTCCATTCCCGGAATGGTCGGCAGCGCGCCCTTGAACTGAGTTTTATCGACGATCCACTCGCTGAAGGTTTCAACAGTGACTTCCAGCGGATCGTTGGTGGCGGATTCGGACGGCGGAACGATACGGTCTACAGCGGAATCCACAAACCCGACGTGCGCTTCAACCCAGGCTTTATCTTCCTCAGCCACGGCCGCCATAACGTGGCCTTTCAGCTGCGTGGTGCCGCGCACCATGTTTTCACAGGCGATGATGTTCAGCGGTGTTTCAATGCCCTGTGCTTTACGCTTCGTCAGGCCTTTCGCGACCGCAGGAGCAATACGTTCAAGCACTACCGGACCCACGGCGGTGGTCACCAGATCAACGCTGGCGATCAGGTCAATCACGTCGTCGCCGATACTGCTGACCGCGTTGACGCCAGAGACGGTTTCAACCTGTTCGTTTTCACCCACCACATGAACCTGATAGCTATGACGGGCATTCAGGGCATCCAGAACCACCTGATTCACATCGGCGAATGTCAGGGTAATGCCCGCGTCTGCCAGCAGTTTACCGATAAAGCCACGACCGATATTACCTGCGCCAAAATGTAATGCTTTCATAGTGTTAACCTTCATCAATGTTTTTACCCGAGAGGGCTGGGGTGAGGAACGTTTGCCCCTCACCCTAGCCCTCTCCCCGAAGGGGAGAGGGAAGAGGCGCTGCTATTTGTTGAGCAGGGCCAGAACTTCTTCAACGCTTTCAGTTTGTGCCAGACGCTCGATGACGGACTCATCATCCAGCGCGTTGGTCAGGCTGGTAATCACCTGAATATGCTCGTTGTTGCGAGCGGCGATACCAATCACCAGACGGGCGATGTCGTCCTCTTCTTCACCGAAGCGCACGCCGTCAGGATACTGACAGAACACCACGCCGGTTTTCAGCACGCGGTCTTTCGCTTCAACCGTACCGTGCGGAACCGCGATGGATTCACCCAGGTAGGTTGGCGTCAGTTTTTCACGTTCCAGCATCGCGTCAACGTATTCTGGCTGAACGTAGCCGCCCTTCACCAGCTGTTCACCGGCAAAGCGAATCGCCTCTTCTTTGGTGCTCGCGGTACGGCCGAGGAAGATGTTCTCCGCGCCCAGCTTAAACAGGTGAGCGTTGCTCTCGTCAAAGCTGTCCTGCAGGCTGGTGCGCACCTTCACTTCGTTGTCTTCGTGGCGCTGCGCGGCAACCAGACGTTCGGTCAGGCTGGTGTACAGGCCGCTGTCCAGGAAGTTGGTCAGCGAGATGTGCTGTGCCTGCGGTACCTGACGCATAGCGCGCTCGGTCAGATCGCGGTGCGTGATGACCAGGTCAACGTCCGGCGGCAGGTTGTTAATCGCGCTGTTGGTCACGGAGATATTGGTCAAACCCGCATCCTGCACTTTCTTACGCAGCACGCCGGCACCCATTGCGCTGGAACCCATACCGGCGTCGCAGGCAACGATGATTTTACGCACGTGGCTCAGGTCGTTAGAAACATCGCCAGCCGCCAGTGGGGTCGCGCCTTTGGATTCGGCTTTCATGTCGTGCATACGACGGGTTGCCGCTTCGATATCGTCGTCTTCTTTCACCTTGCTGGTTTTCAGCAGGATAGAAGAGACCACGAAGGAGACCGCCATCGCCGCACAGATCGCCGCGATGTTCGCGAAGTACGCGCCTTTCGGCGTCATCGCCAGCACCGCCAGGATAGAGCCTGGAGAAGCAGGGGAGACCAGACCGCCGCCCAGCACGCTCAGGGTGAACACACCAGTCATACCGCCGAGGATAACGGCCAGGATCAGACGTGGGTTCATCAGCACGTACGGGAAGTAAATTTCGTGGATACCGCCCAGGAAGTGGATGATAGCCGCGCCGCCAGCAGACTGCTTCGCGCTGCCGCGACCAAAGAACATGTACGCCAGCAGAACGCCCATACCCGGACCCGGGTTCGCTTCAATCAGGAAGAAGATGGACTTGCCGAGATCGTGAGACTGCTGAATACCCAGCGGCGAGAAGATACCGTGGTTAATGGCGTTGTTCAGGAACAGGATTTTCGCCGGTTCAACGAAGATAGACGCCAGCGGCAGCATGTCGTGCGCCACCATGAAGTTAACGCCCGCCGCCAGCAGTTTGGACAGCACTTCAACAGCCGGACCAATGCCCAGGAACGCCAGAATCGCGAGGATCATCCCGATGATGCCCGCAGAGAAGTTGTTCACCAGCATTTCGAAGCCGGACTTGATCTTGCCATCAACCCAGACGTCGAATTTCTTAATCGCCCAGCCGCCCAGAGGACCGGCAATCATCGCACCGAGGAACATCGGCATATCCGCACCGACGATCACGCCCATGGTTGTGATGGCACCCACGACGCCACCACGGTCACCGCCCACCAGACGACCACCGGTATAACCGATGAGCAGCGGCAGGAGATAGGTAATCATTGGGCCAACAAGTTTCGCCAGCGTTTCGTTAGGCAACCACCCTGTCGGAATGAACAATGCGGTGATAATACCCCACGCGATAAACGCGCCGATATTTGGCATCACCATGTTGCTGAGGAAACGACCAAAGCTTTGAACTTTGATCTTGAAATCGGATGACATAAAACACCCCTTCTTCTGTTTACGCTTAGGCTTGCGGCCCGAGGTTTATTGTTAATGAGGCGGCAGAGGTAGCCGGACCCTGTTCTGATGCTGTGAAATCTGGCACTGAATCGTTCAACTGTCCAGACAGCGGAATTTTGTGTGATGCATGTCACGTAAATGTAGGGGGTGCGGTGTTGAATGAAGTGACATGAGTCACAAAATAGGCGAGTAAAAAAAATACGATGGCGAAAAATAGAGCAAAAACCACCTCTTTATGTGATTGATGTCACGTTTTGTTTTTGCGGGTTTGTTTCTGGATTGTGACTGGTTTCACAAAATATTTTTATGCCGATTTCTCCGACTGCGATCGGCGTCAGGACGGCCTCGAGTAACACGGAAAGCTAATAAAACAGTTTACATATGTAGTATGGCGGAAAGTTGAAACCTGAATTACGCTCATAATGTAAGGTTGAGTATATTATTATTCAGGATATATTTTGACACGCTTATAAACTTGCGAGGAGATATTATAAAAACCGATACTCCCCGGCTCTGAAATAATCAGCGTGCCTTTTAAATTTAAAAATAAATTAATTAGGCTGCGTGCTGTTTTATTAATGTAATGAGTTGACGTTGTTTAAGTGAGGAGACTATGTTTCTCAACTATTTCGCGCTGGGCGTGTTGATTTTTGTATTTCTGGTTCTTTTTTACGGAATCATCGCCATCCATGACATCCCCTATAATATGGCTAAAAAGCGTAATCATCCCCATGCCGATGCTATTCATACGGCTGGCTGGATCAGCCTGTTTACGCTCCATGCCATCTGGCCGTTCCTGTGGATTTGGGCCACGCTGTACCGCGAAGATCGCGGCTGGGGCATGCAGAACCACATTACTAAGCCTGATGAGGTTCCGGGGATGGATGCGCTGGCCAAACGCGTGGCCGAGTTAGAACACAAGCTGGCAGCGGTTCAGCCCTCTGATGATAAAAACACGCTGGAGCGCTAATCATGGATCTGTTGATTATTCTGACCTATGTGGCATTTGCCTGGGCAATCTTTAAAATATTCCGTATTCCGGTAAATCAGTGGACGCTTGCTACCGCGACGTTAGGCGGGGTGTTTATTGTTGCCGGACTCATTCTGCTAATGAACTATAACCATCCGTATACCTTTACGGCGCAAAAAGCGGTAATTTCCATTCCGATTACGCCGCAGGTCACGGGGGTGGTTACTGAAGTGACCGATAAAAATAACCAGCTCATTAAAAAAGGCGAAGTGTTATTTAAACTGGATCCGGGCCGCTATCAGGCGCGCGTCGACAGACTGAAGGCGGACCTGGTGACCGCGACGCACAATATCGACACTCTGAAAGCGCAGCTTTCGGAAGCGGTTGCCAATACGACACGCGTCTCCGCTGAGCGCGATCGACTATATAAAGATTATCAGCGCTACCTCAAAGGCAGCCAGGCGAAGGTGAATCCGTTCTCTGAAAGCGATATTGATAACGCGCGGCAGAACTATCTGGCGCAGGATGCCATGGTGAAAGGCTCCGTTGCTGAACAGACGCAGATTCAAAGCCAGCTGGACAGCATGGTGAACGGCGAGCAGTCGCAGATTGCCTCGTTACGCGCCCAGCTTGCTGAAGCGAAATACAACCTCGATCAGACCGTGGTGCGCGCGCCGAGCAATGGCTACATCACTCAGGTGCTGATTCGTCCGGGAACCTATGCCGCCGCGCTGCCGCTGCGCCCGGTGATGGTCTTCATTCCTGAACAGAAGCGCCAGATTGTGGCCCAGTTCCGTCAGAACTCGCTGCTGCGTCTGAAGCCGGGTGATGAAGCGGAAGTGGTATTTAACGCGCTGCCGGGCCAGGTTTTCACCGGTAAGCTCACCAGCGTTCTGCCTGTGGTGCCAGGCGGGTCGTATCAGGCGCAGGGTGCATTGCAGGCACTGACCGTTGCGCCGGGTACGGATGGGGTACAGGCGCTGATTGAACTGGAGCCTAACGCCGACGTCGATGCTTTGCCGGACGGTATTTATGCCCAGGTGGCGGTCTATTCGGATCATTTCGCCCACGTCTCGGTGATGCGTAAAGTGCTGCTGCGTATGACCAGCTGGATGCACTACCTCTATCTCGATCACTAATCCTTCCGGGGCGGGAATGCGACACGCATATCTGCCCTTTTTTCATCGCTTGATCCATACTGACTTTTTCCCGGCATCAAGGATCAGGCAATGAAACTCATCGGTAGCTACACCAGTCCCTTCGTGCGAAAAATCTCGATTCTCCTGCTGGAGAAAGGGATTGAATTTGAATTCGTTAATGAACAGCCCTACAACGCCGAAAACGGCGTCGCGCAGTATAACCCGCTGGGGAAAGTTCCGGCGCTGGTGACGGACGAGGGCGAATACTGGTTCGATTCCCCCATTATTGCGGAGTATGTCGAACAGCTGGGCATTGCCCCGGCAATGCTGCCGTCTGACCCTAAAGCGGCGCTGGCGGTGAAGCAAATTGAAGCCCTGGCCGACGGCATTATGGATGCAGCACTCACCTCCGTTCGCGAGCAGGCAAGGCCCGCCGCCCAGCAGTCAGAAAGCGAGCTGCTGCGCCAGCGGGAAAAAATCAGCCGCAGTCTGGATATGTGTGAAAAGCTTATCCGGGAGGGCAAGATCCACACCGACAGCCTGGACCTGGCAACCATCGCCATCGCCTGCGCCATCGGCTATCTCAACTTCCGCCGGGTGTCCCCTGGCTGGTGCGTTGACCGTCCGCTGCTGGTGAAACTCGCAGAAACGCTCTTTAGCCGCGAGAGCTTTGCCCGCACCGAACCGCCAAAGGCTTGACGCGGGTTATAACACTTCGGCGTCGGAGGCGGTACAATCCCTCCACATGTTAACTCCCTCTCCCGTCGGGAGGGGGGAAGATATTTACTCGCCAGGCGCTTCCATGACTACTCATCATTCGCTGTACAGCCAGATCCCCGCGACCGACCGACTTCTTCGCGAGCCCCGCATTCACGCTGCCGTTGAGCGTTTCGGCCATACCGCGACGGTGGAGATGTTACGTCTGCTTCAGGATGAAGCCCGAGGCCATATCCAGGCCGAAAACGCCTTGCCCGACTGGTGCGCAGCGTGGGAGCAGGAAGTTGAGCATCGGCTGGGTGAGAAGGCGCAAAGCGCGTTACGCCCGGTGGTCAACCTGACGGGGACCGTGCTGCATACCAACCTGGGACGCGCCCAGCAGGCGGAAGAGGCGGTGGCTGCGGTCGTGCAGGCCATGCGCTCGCCGGTGACGCTGGAGTACGATCTGGACGGCGCCGGGCGCGGGCATCGCGATCGCGCGCTGGCGGATCTGCTCTGCCAGCTAACCGGTGCGGAAGATGCCTGCATTGTGAATAACAACGCGGCGGCGGTGCTGCTGATGCTGGCGGCGACCGCGAGAGGCAGAGAGGTGGTGGTGTCCCGCGGCGAGCTGGTGGAGATTGGCGGGGCGTTTCGCATTCCGGACGTGATGCGCCAGGCGGGCTGCACGCTGCATGAAGTGGGTACGACTAACCGTACCCATGCGAAAGATTATCGCGCGGCGGTGAATGAAAACACCGCCCTGCTGATGAAGGTCCACACCAGCAATTATCATATTGAAGGCTTCACCAAAACGGTTGAAGAGGCCGAGCTGGCGGCGATTGGGCGCGAGCTGAATATTCCGGTGATTGCCGATCTCGGCAGCGGTTCGCTGGTGGATCTCAGCCAGTACGGGCTGCCTAAAGAGCCGATGCCGCAAGAGATGATTGCGGCGGGCGTGAGCCTGGTCAGCTTTTCCGGCGACAAACTGCTGGGCGGGCCGCAGGCCGGAATTATCGTCGGCAAGTGCGAGCTGATTGCGCAGCTGCAGCAGCACCCGCTCAAGCGCGCCCTGCGCGCCGATAAAATGACCCTTGCCGCGCTGGACGCGACGCTGCGCCTCTATCTCCACCCGGAGAAACTGGCCGACCGCCTGCCCACGCTGCGCCTGTTAAGCCGGGATGCCGCCTCGATTCGCGCCCAGGCCGAACGGCTGCTGCCGCGCGTTGCCCCGCACTACCCCGATTTTGACGTTCGCATTGAGCCCTGCCAGTCGCAAATTGGCAGCGGTTCGCTGCCGGTGGACAGGCTGCCGAGTCAAGCGCTCACCTTCACCCCGCGTGTCGGGCGCGGTAGCCGCCTTGAGGCCCTGTCGTTGCGCTGGCGTGGCCTGCCGACACCGGTTATCGGACGGATTTACGACGGCCGCATGTGGCTGGATCTGCGCTGCCTTGAAGATGAAGAGCGATTTCTGGAGATGTTGTTGAAATGATTATTGCCACCGCCGGTCACGTCGACCACGGAAAAACCACGTTACTGCAGGCAATTACCGGCATAAACGCCGATCGTCTGCCGGAAGAGAAAAAGCGCGGCATGACCATCGATCTTGGCTATGCCTACTGGACCCAGCCCGATGGCCGCGTGCTGGGCTTTATTGATGTTCCGGGGCATGAAAAATTTCTTTCCAACATGCTGGCGGGCGTGGGGGGCATCGATCATGCCCTGCTTGTGGTGGCCTGCGATGACGGCGTGATGGCGCAAACCCGTGAGCATCTGGCGATCCTCCAGCTGACAGGCAACCCGCAGCTGACCGTGGCGCTGACTAAAGCCGATCGCGTTGACGACGCGCGCGTCAGCGAGGTGCGCGAAGCGGTGCAGGCGACCTTACGGGAATATGGTTTTGCCGATGCACCGCTTTTTGTCACCGTAGCGACAGAAGAGCGCGGTATCGGCGAACTTCGCCACCATTTACAGCAGCTTTCGTCGCGAGACCACGCCAGCCATCACCGCTTCCGTCTGGCGATTGACCGGGCGTTTACCGTCAAAGGTGCGGGGCTGGTGGTCACCGGTACGGCGTTAAGCGGTGAAGTGAAGGTGGGCGATAGCCTATGGCTGACGGGCGTTAATAAACCGATGCGCGTGCGCGGCTTACATGCGCAAAATCAGCCTGCGGAGCACGCCCACGCCGGGCAGCGGATCGCGCTCAACATTGCCGGGGATGCGGAAAAAGAGCAGCTTAACCGCGGCGACTGGCTGCTGGCCGACGCCCCGCCCGAGCCGTCTGAACGCGTCATCGTCTCCCTGCAGACAAACGTCCCGCTGACTCAATGGCAGCCGCTGCATATTCACCACGCGGCCAGCCATATCACCGGGCGCGTGTCCCTGCTGGAAAACGATCTTGCCGAACTGGTTTTTGATTCGCCGCTCTGGCTGGCGGATAACGACCGTCTGGTACTGCGGGACATTTCCGCACGGGAAACGCTGGCCGGGGCGCGGGTAGTGACGCTGAAACCGCCGCGACGCGGCAAGCGTAAGCCTGAATACCTGCAATGGCTGGCTGCGCTTGCGCAGGCTCAGGATGATAACGCCGCGCTGCGGGTGCATCTTGAGCGCGGGGCCGTGAGCCTGAGTGATTTTGCATGGGCACGCCAGCTGAGCGGCGAAGGGTTGTATCAGCTGACCCAACAGCCGGGCTTTATTCAGGCCGGCAACAGCCTGCTCGATGCGCCGGTTGCGGCAAACTGGCAGCGTAAGATCCTGAACACGCTCGCCACTTACCATGAACAGCATCAGGATGAACCCGGTCCTGGTCGCGAGCGCCTGCGACGCATGGCGCTGCCGATGGAAGACGATGCGCTGGTGCTGCTGCTGATTGAAAACATGCGCGAAAGCGGGGTGATTAAAAGCCATCACGGCTGGCTGCATCTGCCGGATCACAAAGCCGGGTTCACCGCAGAGCAGGAGGCAATCTGGCAAAAAGTGGCCTCGCTGTTTGGCGATGAACCCTGGTGGGTTCGCGATCTGGCGCGTGAAACGAATACCGACGAGCAGATGATGCGCCAGGTATTGCGCCATGCGGCGCAGCAGGGGCTGATAGTCGCGATCGTGAAAGATCGTTATTACCGTAACGATCGCATTGTGGCGTTTGCTAACCTGATCCGCGAACTGGATCAGGCGCGCGGCTCCACCTGCGCAGCCGATTTCCGCGATCGGCTGAACGTTGGCCGCAAGCTGGCGATCCAGATCCTGGAATATTTCAACCGCATCGGTTTTACGCGTCGCCGGGGTAATGACCATCTGCTTCGCGACGCGCAGCTGTTCCCCTGAGCGCTACGTGCGGCGGGAGAGTTTTTGTTTTGCCAGCCATACCGCGCCCAGCCTTCCCGCCTGGTTACCCAGCTCGCAGGGCAGAATGGGCACCTTGAGCGCCTCCCACTCCTCGAATCGCTGCAGGTACTTATCGAGCAGGAGATAGATTTTCTCCTGCTCGCTTACCCCGCCGCCAATCAGCACTGCCTGTGGATCGAACATCGAGATTACGCTGTAAACGCCGCGCGAGAGGCAATGGGCCCACTCCTCAATGGCCTCACGCAGATGCACGTCGCTCTCCATGCGTTTAAACAGCTCCTCGCCGTCAGGCATCTCTTCTTCTGATACGGCCAGCGCGCGGCGGCAGGCTTTCATCAGGCCGCTGGCCGACGCCACGTCATGCATGGGTTCGCCGTTATTACCCACGGGCAGCACGCCAAATTCGCCGGCGCGGTAATGCGACCCGCGATAAAGATCGCCTTCCATCACAATCCCGCCACCGATGCCCGTGCCGATGGTGATGCAGACGAAATGCTCGTAGTCCTTACCCGCGCCCTGCCAGCGCTCGCCCAGCGCCGCACAGTTGGCGTCGTTTTCCACGGTGACGGGAAGGTCGGTCAGCCCGGCGAAGAGTTCGCACAGGTTTTCGCCGTCGAGATAGTCGAGTGCGCCCGCTTTTGCCGCTTCGCCGCTGTGGTGGTTAATATGGCCGGGAAAGCTCACGCCGATACCGACGATGTCGTGTTCGTCCTGATACGCTTCAACTACCGCTTTCCACTTCTTTTTGAAGGTGTTTTTATCCTCAGGAGTATCGTACTCGTCCGTCGTCAGCTCCTTGCCATTTTCATCAATCACGCCGTGTTTGATGTGGGTTCCGCCTACGTCAAAACCGATAAACAGCTGCATCGCATCGTTCCTCATGAGCCCTTGAGCTGTTAAGTATGGCTCAGTGGCAGGAACGAAACGTAAAGTACGGTAATCCGTGATACGGCTCGTAAACCCGTCACCCACTGGCGAGAAAACCGCCAGCCGGGACTACCCTTGTTGTACACCAACAGCAAGGAGACGGTCATGACAAACAATCCTCCCTCTTCGCGTATCCAGCCCGGCGAGTATGGTTTTCCCCTCAAGCTGAAGCCCCGTTATGACAATTTTATCGGCGGCGACTGGGTGGCCCCCGTCGACGGCGAATACTATTCCAACCTGACGCCCGTTACCGGCCAGCCGCTGTGCGAGATTGCCAGCTCCGGCAAGCGGGATATCGATCTGGCGCTGGATGCGGCACACAAAGCGAAAGATAAATGGGGCCATACCTCCGTTCAGGAGCGCGCGGCCATTTTGTTCAAAATCGCCGACCGGATGGAGCAGAACCTGGAGCTGCTGGCGACGGCGGAAACCTGGGATAACGGCAAGCCGATCCGGGAAACGATGGCGGCAGACGTGCCGCTGGCTATCGACCACTTCCGCTATTTTGCCTCCTGTATTCGCGCGCAGGAGGGCGGAATAAGCGAGGTAGATAGCGACACCGTGGCGTACCACTTCCACGAGCCGCTGGGGGTCGTCGGGCAAATTATTCCGTGGAACTTCCCGCTGCTGATGGCGAGCTGGAAAATGGCGCCCGCGCTGGCCGCCGGGAACTGCATTGTGCTTAAACCGGCGCGTTTAACCCCGCTCTCTGTTCTGCTGCTGATGGAAATTGTTGCCGATCTTCTGCCGCCGGGGGTGATTAACGTGGTGAACGGCGCGGGCGGTGAGATAGGGGAATATCTGGCCACCTCAAAACGGATCGCTAAAGTGGCGTTTACCGGGTCGACGGAAGTGGGCCAGCAGATTATGCAGTACGCCACGCAAAACATCATTCCGGTGACCCTGGAGCTGGGCGGGAAGTCCCCGAACATCTTCTTCGCGGACGTGATGGAGGAAGAGGACGCTTTCTTCGACAAGGCGCTGGAAGGGTTTGCGCTGTTTGCCTTTAACCAGGGCGAAGTCTGCACCTGCCCAAGCCGCGCGCTGGTGCAGGAGTCCATCTACGAGCGCTTTATGGAGAGGGCCATTCGCCGCGTCGAGTCTATCCGCAGCGGTAACCCGCTCGATAATGTTACGCAGATGGGGGCGCAGGTCTCGCATGGCCAGCTGGAGACTATCCTCAACTACATCGATATCGGTAAGAAGGAAGGGGCGGATATCCTGACCGGCGGTCGGCGTAAGGTGCTCGGCGGGGATCTGCAGGAAGGGTATTACCTTGAGCCGACGATCCTGTTCGGGCAGAACAACATGCGCGTCTTCCAGGAGGAGATTTTCGGACCGGTGCTGGCGGTGACTACCTTCAAAACGATGGAGGAGGCGCTGGAGATTGCCAACGACACGCCGTATGGCCTGGGGGCGGGAGTCTGGAGCCGTAACGGTAATCTGGCCTATAAAATGGGCAGGGGTATACAGGCGGGACGCGTATGGACCAACTGCTACCACGCCTATCCGGCTCACGCGGCATTTGGCGGGTATAAGCAGTCGGGCATCGGGCGTGAAACGCACAAGATGATGCTGGAGCATTACCAGCAGACGAAATGTCTGCTTGTCAGCTACTCCGATAAACCGCTGGGGCTATTCTAATCGCCCAGTTCAGGCCGTCCATGGACGGCCTGAGCAATTTGCTGGCGCAGGCAGTTGAGGACACCATCCAGAACATATTGTACGCGCCAGGGCTGATATTCGCGCTTGCGGAAGATGGCGGTCAGATCGAGCCACCACTCTTCCTGATGCGGGAAACAGGGGACCAGCGTGCCTTGCGTTAATTCCTTCTTCAGGCTTTCTTTCGGCGCGAACACAATGCCAAGATTATTTCTTGCCAGCTCCAGGGCCGTCTGGGTATTGTCGCAAATATAGTTTCCGGTTACCCGATAATCATGCACATCATCACTGCCATGCATGCGAAAACGCCAGATGTTGGCGTCATCGACCAGCATGGAGTCAATCAGAATACAGGAGTGATTAATTAAATCTTCAGGTCCGGTTAAAGGATGTTTATTTAAATATTCCTGGGTTGCGAATGCAGTGACGGAATATTTTGTTAATACGCTGGCGACCAGACTTTCATCTTTTGGCTGAGCATAGGTAATTAAAATATCACAGTCATCCGGGAAGGACACACCTTCTGAATATTCGTTGCGGTCCAGGTTGTAGGTTTTCAGGGAAATGCGAATATCCCCGATGTCCTTTATCTGGTGGATCACGTGGCGCGCGAGATAGGTCACAATGCCCGTTGGGGCGTAAATCGTGACTTTTCCACGCTTTTCATGCTTATAATCGGCAATAAAATTAATAAGTTGCGTGTTTTTGTCCAGCGTGGCGTCGACATAAGGGAGTAATGCTTCACCGAACTGCGTCAGAGCGAGCTGGCGGGTCGTGCGCTCAAAAACCTTAAGCCCAACCCGCGTTTCAAAATCCGAGAGATATTTACTGACGTTGGCCTGCGCCATGCCCAGCAGGGCGGCGGCATCACCAATGCTGTGGGTGGCTGCGATGACGGAGATTATTTTTAACTCGCGTGGCTTTAGCTGTAATTTATTCATCATGCGCACCCATCTATATGGTTTTATATATAATATTATATAAACTGCAGCGTTGCACAGGCAAATTTGTAACCATTATTATTCGCCACGCTTATTTGGCGTATAAATGGATTACTTCACATGACTATTAAATACAATTTACTGATTGCTGCCACGTTATTTGCAACCTCTTCTGCAATGGCCGGTGACTTTTCACTTGGCGCGGGGGCCGTATTTAATGAGTCTCCTTATAAAGGCTATAACGAAAATACCACCGCGGTGCCGTTAATTAGCTATGAGAGCAATCGTTTCTATGTTCGCCAGACCACGGGCGGATGGATCCTGTGGAAAGACGCAAAAAATGAACTCAGCCTGACCGCATCCTGGATGCCGCTGCATTTTGATCCGGATGATAACGACGACCACCAGATGAAGCAGCTTGATGAGCGTAAAGCCTCTGCGTTCCTCGGCGGTGCGTACTACCGCCACGAAAGCTGGGGTTCTATGAAAGTGGCGGTCTCAGGCGATGCCACGGATGAAAGCGGCGGCGTGGTGGGCGAGGTATCCTACTTCCGTCCAATCAGGATGGAGCGTTTGACCCTGACGCCTTCTGTCGGTGTTTTTTACAGCGACGAGAGCTATAACGACTACTACTACGGCGTATCCGGCAGCGAGTCACGCCGCTCAGGTCTGGATCAATACACCGCCGGCGACAGCTGGACGCCCTACGTTGGTCTGGCAGCTAAATATCAGTTAACCCAGAAGCTGTACCTCAACGCCAGCGCGGTCTACACCGTATTGCCTGATGACGTGAAGAACAGCCCGATGATCGACCGCGATGATAGCTTCGCGCTAATGACCGGCCTGACCTGGCGCTTCTGATGCGGTAAAGCCGGGCGACGGCGTTGCCTTGCCCGGCCTACGATCTTGCCTGCATTTTTATCTGCAATACAACGTATTCCTTTTTCATTTCTCGATGCTTCTTCCTGTTCCGCCAAAACACGGCTGCACTGATGTTCCTTATGCGCTAATGTGATTCGACCCGATAGTAATGGTGTGTATCATGTGTATAATCATGGAAGGACTGGGATGTGAAAAGTGCGGATGTCATTACCGTTCTGATCGGCCACGGCTGGAAATGTGTCAGAACGAAAGGAAGCCATCATCAGTTTCGCCATCCCGAACAGAAAGGGCTGGTTACTGTCCCACATCCTAAGAAGGATATTAAACCGGGCACGCTCGCGCAGATATGGCGGCAGGCGGGAATTAAACACTGATATCAGGAGTAGTTATGTTTTATCCGGCTTACATTCATTCTGACACCGACGGCAGCGCCAGCGGCTTTTTTCCTGACGTTCCAGGCTGTTTTTTTGCAGGTGATTCCCTGGACGACGCTTTTCAGGATGCACGTGAGGCGCTCACCGCGCACTTCGAAGCGCTGTTTGAAATGGATGAAGCATTGCCTCTTCCGGGAAATGTCGAAGTGCACCTTGAAAATCACCCTGACGACTTCACGGGCGGGCAATGGTTGCTGGTGGATATTAATATGAAGCAGTTTGACGGCAGAGCCGAGCGTATCAACATCACGATGCCTCGACGTTTGCTGGTAAAGATTGATTCCTTTGTCAGCGAGCATCCTCAGTTCGGTAATCGAAGCGCATTTCTGGCTGAGGCAGCACGTCGCGTGCTGCCATAGCGTTCAACCTCTCCCGTGGGTGAGGGCAACAGACCGCCGCTATTCAGCCTTCATCCACCCATATCCGCATTTCCCCTTCTCCCCGGTTAGCCCAGCTAAACCACGGAATAAAGGTCAACGTCCGGGGCTGGCGCTGTACCGGCGAGCGGTCGTACTGCCACAACGCATCCGTTTCCTTCATGTGACACCCAATTCCCTCTGTCTGTATCAGCATCTTATGCGCGAAAATGCCTTTGCCTTCATACACCCGGAACTCGCTATCTCGGGGCAAGGAGAGGTTATGCAGATTGGCGCCGTTATCAGCTTCTTCCAGGCAGTAAACCAGCGGCCCGCGCTGTAGCGCGACTTTACCCGCCTGCTGGCGCACCTGAGGGTTACCGTACACACGGCGGACCGGCATCGGTAGCGTCAGGGTCAGGGTGTCGCCTTCCAGCCAGCAGCGGGAGAGGTAGAGATATCCGCGTGACGCTTCACCGGTAATGGCTTCGCCA
Source organism: Enterobacter sp. 04-C-12-SI-ECC (assembly GCF_047530715.1). NCBI lineage: Bacteria > Pseudomonadati > Pseudomonadota > Gammaproteobacteria > Enterobacterales > Enterobacteriaceae > Enterobacter > Enterobacter sp. 04-C-12-SI-ECC. Next base: position 64,536 of record NZ_JBLKDI010000013.1, on the reverse strand, counting down.
TTCAGCGAAACGGCAGGCTCCGCGCACCAGTCCGGCAGCCTGAGTGCCAGCGTGTGGGTGACCGGAACCGGCGAAGTGATTTCGATCTTCACCTGCTCCTGCCACGGATAGTTACCGCTAATGCGCAGCTGTAGGGCGTTATCGCCCACCGGAATGGCGACGTCGTTCCCCACGTACAGGTTTATCAGCAGCGCATCCGGGCGAACGGTATAAATGTAGTGCCCCAGCGAGGTCAGCACGCGGGCGATATTCGGCGGGCAGCAGGCGCAGCCGAACCAGCGCTGACGCACCGGCTTCACGTGGTCATAGATATGGTTAAAGGCCAGCGTTTTCGGATGCACTTCCAGTGGATTGACATAAAAGAAATGCTTACCGTCCAGCGCCATCCCGCCCAGCACCGTGTTGTACAGCGCGCGCTCCATCACGTCGGCGTAGTGGCCGTCTGCCTCCATCTCCAGCATCCGGCGGGCGAACATCATCAGGCCGATTGAGGCGCAGCTTTCGGCGTACACCGTATCGTTGGGCAGATCGTAATCGCTGCTGAACGCCTCGCCGCTGCTCTGCGAGCCAATCCCGCCGGTAATGTACAGCTGGCGCTGCGCCATGTTGCTCCACAGCCGCAGACAGTCCCGGCGTTTCCCCTCGTCGTTGCTCAGGCGCGCCAGATGAGCCATGCCCGCCATCAGATAGACGAAACGCACGGCATGGCCGATGGCCGTTTGTTGTTCTGCAAGGGGCAGATGCGCCTGGCTGTAGGCTTTGTCCTTGACCATCCACGCCGGACCATAGGTGTTCCAGTAAGATGTTTTGCCGCGCTTCTCGTATTCGCTATCGTAGAAGTGAGGCTGCGCGCCGCGTTCTTCAATAAAGTATTTCACCAGATTGAGATAACGCGGCTCCTGCGTGACGTCGTACAGCCGCATCAGCGCCAGCTCGATTTCCGGGTGACCAGGGTAACCGTGTAGCTGTGTTTCTCCCGGGCCAAACACGCTGTCGATATGGTCCGCCAGCCTGCACACCACGTCCAGCAGGCGACGTTTTCCGGTTCCCTGGAAATACGCCACGCCCGCTTCAATCATATGCCCGGCGCAGTACAGCTCGTGGCATTCGGCCAGATTCGTCCAGCGTTCCTCGGGGGCTTTTACCGTAAAGTAGGTGTTGAGGTAGCCATCTTCACACTGCGCTGCCGCGACCAGTTCAATCACCTCGTCGGCGGTTTTTTCCAGTTCTGCATCCGGTTTCTGGCACAGCGACCACGCCACGGCTTCGAGCCATTTCGCCACGTCGCTGTCCTGAAACACCATCCCGTAAAACTCCCCCTGTTCCAGCCCGGCCGCGATGCGGAAGTTAGCGATGGCGTGGCTGGGTTCGGCCTCCGCCACGCGGTCGTTAAGCGCATCCCACTGGTAAGGGATCACCACGTCACGGACCAGCCGTTGATATTGCCCGAGAAACGGATCGTTGATTTTCAGCTGGTGCAGGTCGGGTTCCATTATGGACATAGCGTTCTCCTCAGGACGGTACGTGACGCTGGCGCAGGTCGGTGGAAATGCGCGACATCATTGGGTTATTAAGCCTGCACCAGCGGATAGTGACCGCCAGCAGCAGGTGGAAAAGGGCAGGCAGCAGCGTCTCCATGGCGGTGATGCCCTGCAGTGAGGCTGGCGTCTGGTTGCCCGCGCCTGGCTGATAGGCCACGGCAATAAACACCAGGCTGATAATCCCGGCGCTGGATGCCCACGCAAGCTTGATGAAAAACAGGTTGAAGGCGAAGTTCATGCCTGACGAACGCACGCCGGTTTTCCACTCGCCGTAGTCATCGGCAAAGGCCATTAGCGAGAAGTGCAGCGGCAGGGTGAAGCCCAGGATCACGCCGTTGCTTAAAATGACGATCAGCCATAGCGTCTGGTGCGCCGGGCCACCCGGCAGAAACCACATGCCCACCGCAAGCGCAGCGAGCACCAGGTTGGTGTAGTAGTAGAGTTTGACGGTATCAATACGGCGCGACAGCGGGCTGACGATCACCGCGCCCAGAATAGCGGCAAAGGTCACCATGGTGAAAAACAGCGAGGTGTACGCCGTGCTGCCCTGAAGTACGTAGGTGATAAAGTACATATAACCACCGCCGCGAATGTTGAAGACGTTGATCAGCAGAAACGACATCAACAACATCAGCAGCAGTTGATCGTTTTTACGCAGGCCCGCCAGGTGCTCGCGCAGGGTGAATTTGCCCATCAGCGCCAGCGGAACGCGTTCACGAACCCAGAAGAAGCAGCACAAGAACATCACCACGGCGATAGCGCACAGCACGCCAACGCCCAGTTGATAACCCTTCGCGGCATCGCCCTGACCCAGCTCCGCTACCAGCCACGGCAGGCCAACGGAGACCAGAAAGCCCGCCACGCCGCACAGCACAAAGCGCCAGGACTGGCAGGCGATCACCTCGTTGTGGCGGGTGGTCATGGTGTTAATCAGCGCGCAGTAGGGCACGTTGATGGCGGTATAGCCCACGGATAACAGCAAATAGGTGCCGAACGCCCAGGCGATTTTCACGCCCATGCTGGCTTCCGGAACGGTGAAGGTCATTACGCCGATAATGCCTATCGGGACGGCGACCCACAGCTGCCAGGGACGAAATCGGCCCCAGCGGCTCTGCGTGCGGTCAGCAATGACGCCCATCACCGGATCGGAAATGGCGTCAAACACGCGAAGGGCAATAAACAGCGTGCCCACCAGCGCAGGGGTGAGACCAAATACATCGGTATAGAAAAAGGTCAGAAAGTTCATGATCAGGCAGGTAATCACCGTGCCGCCCGCATCGCCCAGGCCGTAGCCCATTTTCTCGCGGACGGACAGCCGGTCGTCGACTTTCTGTTTTGCAGCGTCTGCGTCTGTAATCGGTGTGGAAGTCATGAAGTAACTCCTCGGAGATCGAATTTATTATCGTATTTATGCTGGGTACCTCTTTATTCTGCATCGAACGGGAAGGCCAACAAGGGAAGGGAAAAGTATAAAAAGGTGACGATTCCGACCTGATGATAAAAATGTGATTCCGATCGGACAGATATTTTAATATTGATTAATAATCAACGGGTAAGTCGAATATTAACGACAATAAAAGCGGAATGGTGAATATCCATGCTCGAATTATCCATAGCGCTTCCGGTTAAGGTTCAAAATGGCGGGCTATTTATCTCCCGCGGAGTGGGCCGCCACCCTGCGCGAAAATTAACATCATGGGAGATTATTTTTGTCGAAAAAGGGACTTTAACGATCCAGGAAGAAAATCATGTTTTTGATGTTAATGCGGGAGAGAGTTTATTGCTCTGGCCGCAGCGTCGGCATGTGGGCGTGGAGGATTTCCCGGCGGACCTGCGCTTTTACTGGCTGCATTTTGAGGTGGAGCCGCAAGATCCAACGTTACCCAACGCTGCTCCTCTGGCAATAGAACAACACTGCCGCGTAAGGGATGCGGAATATGTGATTGCGCTCTTTCGTCAATTTCTCAGCGAGCAGGAGAAATTACGGCGAAGCCTGGCGCTGGAGATGATTTTATTATTGATTTTACAGCAGGTGTCAAACTCTTCAGGATATGAAGACAGCGCAGATCAGGCCGGCGCGGCGATGGCATGGAAGGCAAAACAGCTTATTCGCACGCAGTTTCATTTACCGATATCCACCTCGCAGCTGGCAAAAGCGTTGCACTGTAATGCAGATTATCTCGGGCGCGTCTTTCGCCGGACTTTCCATTTAACCCTGACGGAGGCGATACATCGCCAGCGCGTCAGGGCGGCGGAAAAACTCCTGCTCAACGACGCTGCGTCATTAACCGAGGTCGCAGCGCGCTGCGGCTTTAACGACGTGGGATATTTCCGGCAGATATTCTCGAAGCATACCGGGTTAACCCCCGCCGTCTGGAAACGGCGGTACTGTAAGGAGCATATTAATTCCGGTTGATTACTGCCCGTAATAGGCATTCGCCCCGTGCTTGCGTAGATAATGCTTGTCCAGCAGCGCCTGCTGCATAGCCGGTAACTGTGGTGCGAGCTGGTGTGAGAACAGGCCCATATAGGCGCACTCTTCCAGCACGACGGCATTGTGGACCGCATCGGCAGCGTCTTTGCCCCAGGCGAACGGGCCGTGGGAGTGAACTAGTACCGCCGGGACCTGCATTGGGCTGAGATCGCGCTCCTCGAAGGTTTTAATGATCACTTCGCCCGTCTGGTATTCGTATTCCCCGGCAATTTCTGCCGTGGTCATCAGCCGCGTGCAGGGGATCGCTCCGTAGAAATAGTCTGCGTGCGTCGTGCCCCAGGCGGGTAAATCCTGTCCCGCCTGCGACCAGATGGTGGCGTGGCGGGAATGGGTATGTACGATGCCGCCAATCTCCGGATAACGGCGATACAGTGCCAGATGGGTTGGTGTGTCAGAGGAGGGTTTTTTACTGCCTTCGACCACCAGGCCGGTGGCAATGTTCACCACCACCATATCCTCCGCCGTCATCACGTCGTACTCCACGCCGGACGGCTTGATCACCATCATGCCGCTTTCGCGATCTATTGCGCTGACGTTGCCCCAGGTAAAGGTCACCAGCTGGTGGGCTGGCAGCGCCAGGTTTGCCGCCAGTACTTCGGTTTTCAGTTGTTCTAACATGTCATGCCTCCTTCCTGCATACGGGCTTCAATCCAGCGGCGTGCCTGGATAATCTCCAGCACCGGCTCTTTGGCTTTTTCGGTCCACATTTCAATCAGAAACGCGCCGCGATAGTTCAGCTTATTCAGCGTGTTAAACACGCCGACAAAATCGACGCAGCCATCGCCAAACGGTACATCGCGGAACTGTCCGGGGCTTTGCGCGGTAACGGGTTGGGTATCTTTCAGGTGAATAGCCGCAATGCGGTCAATGCCCAGCGTCAGCTCGGCGGTTACGTCGTTACCCCACGCGCTCAGGTTGCCAACGTCCGGGTAAACGCTGAACCACGGCGAGGCGAGCATGCTGTCCCACTTTTTCCACTTGCTGATGGAATTCATAAATGCGGTATCCATGATCTCGACCGCCAGCATCACCTGTGCGGCGGCGGCCTGCTCGACGGCCCATGCCAGTCCTTCGGCAAAACGTTGTTGAGTACCTTCATCGTGCTCTTCGTAATAGACGTCATAACCCGCAAGCTGAATGGTGCGAATACCTAAGTCGCGTGCCAGCCTGATGGCTTTGGTCATGATCTCACGGGCGCGCTGGCGCACCGTTTCGTCGCGGCTGCCGAACGGGAAGCGACGGTGGGCAGACAAGCACATAGAAGGGATAGACACCCCGGTTTCCAGCATCGCTTCAACCAGAGAGGCGCGCTGCGTGGTACTCCACTCAAGGCGCGATAAACGCTCGTCGGTTTCATCAACCGACATCTCAACGAAATCGAATCCGCAGCTCTTCGCCAGGACCAGGCGTTCCGGCCAGGAGAGATCTTTCGGCAGCGCTTTTTCATAAATACCTAACGGATGCTGACGCATGGTTACGCTCCCCAGATATCGCGGATTTGCGAATGGAATGCCTGTGCCACCTGCGGCGGATTATCCGCGCCCGCCAGCGCGCGCCCGGCGATAAACGCTTTGACGTTGATTTGCTTAAACAGGGGGAGATCGACAGGCGTGATGCCGCCGGTAATCGAAAGCTGTAAACCGATATCTGAGAGGGCTTTCATTCTGGCGAGATCCGTCTCACCCCACTGCTGACCGCTGGCCTGCGCGTCTCTTCCCCGGTGGTATATCGCCTGTTTTACGCCGATACGTTGCCATGCGCGCGCGTCGTCCAGCGTCCAGTTACCAAAGAGCTCTATCTGGATTTCTCCTCCGCGGCGCAGTGCCACCTCGTGGCCTCGCTCAACGGTGGCCAGCGGAGCGGCGCAGATAATGGTCATCCAGTTCGCGCCCGCGCCAAACGCCTGTTCTGCCAGCGTCTCCCCGGCATCGGCCACTTTCCAGTCCGCCACGATAATTTTCTCCGGGCACTGTTTGCGCAGCGCGCGGACGGCGCTTAGTCCTTCGGTCAGACATAAAAGGGTACCGGCTTCGACGATATCGACGTAATCCACAAGCAGGGCAACATCGCGCTGCGCGGCCTGAAGTGAGGTGTGATCGAGCGCCAGCTGCAGTAATGGTCGGCTCATAGGTCGTGCTCCTTAACCTGGGCGTGATAGCCCTGTAATGCTGAAATCAGTAACTGATAGCGGTGATATTTGCGTTGATAGGCCGCATGGGCGTTCATGTCGGGTTCAATCACCCGGATGTCATGTTTAAGGGCGCGTTGCGCCGTGTGGAAATCGGGATAGATGCCTGTACCGACCAGTGCGGCCAGCGCGGCACCGGAACAGCCAGTCTCTTCTACCTGGGGTAATTGAATTGTCAGACAGCTGACGTCCGCAAGCATCTGCATCCACACGTCCGAATGGGCCGGGCCACCCGTGACGCGCAGTGCCTGCACCTCGGTAAAGCGCTCAAGCATGCGGTTAAGATGGGTCATGTGGCTGAATACCACGCCTTCGTAAACCGCCTGCAGCAGGTGCGCGCGGGTGTGTAGCGCCTGCATGCCGTAGAAACCGCTGGTCATCTCCAGACCCGCGTTGCTGCCGTAGAGGAATGGCAGGAAAATCAGATCGCTTCCGGCTTTTGGCAGACCGATGACGGCATGGTTGATTTCATCGAATGACATATCGCCCCACTGCGCGGTGAGCCACTCAAGATTACCGGAGGAAGTCGGGCTGGCTTCGTGAACGATGTACTGTTGCGGATGAACGTAGCGGCCATAGACGTAGGGGAACGGCTCGCTGTCGCGGATGCCATGCGCAATCCCGCTGGTGACGGCCCAGGTGCCCATTACGGCATTCAACGTGTGTTCGTCGTGTAGCCCGGCGCAGATCGCGGTGGAAACCACATCAAACAGTCCACCAACGACGGGCGTACCCGCCGCGAGACCGGTCAGGGCGGCTGCCTGAGCGGTGATTTCCCCGCAAATTTCTGCTGAACCGACAATCGGCGGCAGGGCGCCGTCAATTTCGCTGATACCGAGCCAGCGTGTGAGCTGTGGGTCGTACTGGCCGGTATTCATATTGTAGAGATTGGACTCCGAAATGTTGCTCTCTTCGCAGGCTTTGGTGCCGGTGAGGCACCAGCGAAGATAATCGTGCGCCATCATCACGCAGCCAATTTTCTCGAAGCGCTGAGGCTCATTCTCTTTTACCCAGCGCAGAAGCGAGGCCGGATGCCCGGTCCACAGCGTCTGGCGCGTATGCGGATAGAGTTTTTCTGGAATGCCGTCCTGCTGCCAGCGTTGCACAATCTCCAGCGCCCGGCGGTCAGAAGAGAGCATGGCGTTGCCCAGGGGCCGATCCTGCTTATCGAGTAGAAACAGTCCTTTGCCCTGAGCAGAAATGCCGACGCCTTTGATCTGCTCTCCGTCTACGCCTGAACGTTTGAGCAGCGTGGCGACGGTAGCGTGGCAGTGCTGCCAGAGCTGGTGCATATCCCGCTCCGCATAGCCTGCGCGTGGGCTGAGCGTGGCAACCGAGCGACGTTCGATACACATTTCCTTTCCCTGGCGGTTGTATAACCCGGCTTTCAGATAAGTACCGCCACAATCGATACCCAGCCAGAAGGGCTCTTTTTCACTCATCTTCATCTCACTTATTCGCCGGGTGGCGCTTCGCTTACCCGGCCTACGGTTCGGTTTAGTGGGTTGGGTGAGGGCATCAGGCCGCACGTTTATGCGAATTCACCGTGGGATTGGGTTCTGCTCCGGCATCACATTTCGCTGGTAACAGCAGGGCCAGCAGCGCAGCCAGTGCCAGAGAAATCGCCAGGCAGTAAACTCCCGCGTCTTTGCTGTACAGCGTTATCAGTACGCCTACTGCATAAGGGCCGCAGAATCCGCCGAGGTTACCAAGCGCATTGATCACACCGCGCGCACCGCCTGCCATTTCGGCGCTAAACAGACGTGCAGGAATCGTCCAGAACACCCCAGCGGTGGACTGCAGGAAGAATCCGCAGCCGACCAACGCGGCATAGGCCAGCCAGGTGTTTGCCTTCAGCGCCACGGAGAGGAACATGCAAAGTGCGAAGCCAATCAGCGGCAGGGAGACAAACAGCTTGCGCTTGCCGGTGCGGTCAGAAAGCGTAGAGAACAGGAACATCCCCGCAATGGCACCGATGTAAGGCAGAATGGCGAGCACCCCGACCTGGCCGATGCTGGTGTGCGTCAGCTCTTTCAGGATGGTGGGCAGCCAAAGGGTATAACCGTAAATCCCGGTCTGGTAGAAGAAGTTCAGGGCGATTAATTGCCACATGGTTTTATCGGAAAGTACGGCGCTCAATGAGGCATTTTTCACCTCTTTTCCGGCGATGGCCTGCTGTTCAGCGGCCAGCGTTTGCACCAGATAGTTTTTCTCGGCCTCTGAGATCCAGCGTGCTTCCTGCGGACGGTCGTAAACGGTGAACGCCCACAGCACCAGCACCACTATGGACATCAAACCTTCAATGATAAAAAGCCAGCGCCAGTCGAGCGCGGTAATAATCCAGCCAGAAAGTGGCGCGGTGATGATCCCGGCAATCGGCACGAACATGATCACAATCGCGTTGGCGCGGCCACGTTCGGCATCCGGGAACCAGTTGCTTATCATCGTTAACACAACGGGCAGCATCCCGCCTTCCGCCACGCCGAGTAAGAAGCGCAGCACCAGCAACTGATACTGGTTTGTGACAATACCGGTCAGGACTGAGATGACTGCCCAGGCGACCAGGGACCAACCGATAAACTTCTTGCCGCTACCATGAACAGCAATCTTGCCGCCCGGAACCTGCAGGAACAGATAGCCGATAAAGAAGATCCCGCCTGCCAGGCCTGCCATGGTGGCGGAAATACCCAGTTCTTCATCCATACCTCCGGGCATCGCAAAGGCGATATTTACGCGGTCCATGTAAGAAATAATGCAGGCGATAAGAATAGGTGGAATGATTCTTAGCCAGCGCTGGCGCGGAATATCCGCATGTAGAGCATTCGTTGAAATATTCATAGTTAATGTCTCTGTGAATGTAATCGGAATATGTTTTTATTTTTATTGTGTCGCTTTATTCATAGCGCTAATGCCGTCACGCAAAATGGCGATGCGATGGCTGACATCAGCATTAGCATTTATTTCCAGTAATTTAATACCGGAGAATTTCAATGTTGCGGCGCTCGCCGCAGTAAAGAGTGATGTAGCCTGTTCAGTCGTCATTAAACTGTCGGCACAGAACGAAGAAAACGGCGCGTGCAGATCCTGCCACTCGCCATATTCGCCGCGTGTGGTGGTGCCAGAGAACATCAGCGCGCCCAATTTTCCGGCTTTACATGCGGCCTGAACGTGTTCAAGCGGAACGGTGGAATTACGGCCTTCAATGGCCGACCGTGCCCAGTTGATGCAGACGCTGATGTCGGTTCCGTTTACCACCTCCAGCACCTGTTCTAAGGGTAAAAAACCTTTACGCGGTGCAGGTCCGGTCATGGCATCGCAGTGTTCCAGCACCAGATCGCAGGACCAGTTCCAGCTCACAATTTCGCGGATTGAGCGGGAGAATGCCTCAGTGGCCTGTTCGACGGATGCGTTCCCGGCCTGCGGCGCCGCCTGCATCTCCAGGGCTATGACTTTTCCCGGAAAACGCACATTTACAGCGTCAATTTTCTGGTGCAGATGCCGGTAAAATTCAACGCATGCTTTACGTTGTTCTTCGTCTGCTGATGCCAGACCAAATGCGCCGTTCGTGCCACGACGGCGCATGGTTTCCATCACCGCCGTGACCACGATTTGCCACTCGTCCGGCGTATGACGGAACAGCCACTCGTCACCGAAAGGATGAAGATTTTCCAGGCAAGGTTGTTCCAGCCCGCGTATGTACGGTGTGTCGGAAAGTTCCCGCCAGAAGGATTGTTCTTCTTGTTCCCCTTTCTGGTGAAACGAGGGTGCGCAGGGGTACGCACCAATAATAAAACCGGTGTTGGTCATTTCGCGTTCCTGTATTCGTCAGAAAATTACAATAATTCGCTAATTGCCACTTTCACCACAATTTTACGAATTACCGTTTCCTTGTTTTTAATACAGGCAGGACGATGAATATCCTGCGGGAAAAATATGGCATAACTGCCAGGTACCATTTCTATAAACGACTCATTTTCGCTGTCGTGATAAAAAATAATATCTCGCTGTTCCAGTAATGATTCGCTTATTTTGTTATTGCCGGTATCAATAGCGATACCGATTTTCTCTTCACCCCAGGCCAGAAACTGAATATCCAGATAGCGGCGGTGCACTTCAGGACGGTTTTCGTGTTGTTCCTTTGTGGTGAGGTCGAGCACCTGGGCAAAAATAGTGCGGCCTTCAATTTCCACCACGCCTGGCTCCAGAGTGGTGAAATCCGTGGTGCGCAGAAAATGAAGCGCTTTTTCAATCGCCAGCGGCAGGCGACACGGATTGGGCTGCGAAATATGTCCGAATATCATCATCCCCTCCTTACAGAGACTGGATTTTCGCCCATACGCTGTCGTCAATGGTTATGCCGTTGCGACGGTTCTCTTCCTGCAGACGCGTGAATTCATGTCCCGGCAAACGAACGGCAACATTCTCATCAGCGCGTTCGGCGGTAGTGATGAAGTCCATGATGCGTTGCAGTTTGGCATCGCGGGTTGGCCCGTCGATCAGGCGATCCACTTCAATAGCGATAAAGATCTGCGATACGCCATATTCGTCGCTGTTGTCCTGGGTCACTTCTGCGACGGAAGAGCCGTTAGAGAGCAGGGTAGCGATCATGTCGAGCACGATGGATAAGCCTGAACCTTTCCAGTAGCCCATCGGCAGAATACGGCGGTTTTTCTCAATCATGCCAGGCTCTCGGGTGAGATTGCCCTCGTCGTCAAAGCCGCCATCTACAGGCAACTCGCGCCCGGCTAGGCGGTTCACTTCCAGCATGCCGTAGGAGAACATCGACATCGACATGTCGACCATGGTGATAGGATTCGACGGGATGGCGACGATCAGCGGGTTTGTGCCGATGCAGCATTCTTTTGATCCCCACGCAGGCATTACTGCAATGGAGTTGGTCCAGCAAATTCCAATGTAACCTTTCTCAGCCGCCTGCCAGCCGTAACTGCCGCCGCGCATCCAGTGGTTGGCGTTACGCAGCGCCACCAGACCGATACCGTGGTCGGATGCCAGTTCGGTGGCGCGATCCATCATCTTTTTCGCCGTCAGGTTGCCGATGGAGCGTCGGGCATCCCACTGTTCGATGGCACCCAATGAGGTCACCCGTTGTGGCTGGGCGTCAGGGATGATGTCGCCCGCATCCAGTTGCTGAATAAAACGCGGGAAGCGGTTTACGCCATGCGAGTAGACACCGGACTCGGTGGTGCGGGCAAACATCTCTGCGCAGGCATCGGCAGTCTCCACTTTTATGCCGCGATCGAGCAGAACCCGATTGAACGCCGCTTTCAACTCTTCGAAGGTCACTTTCATCCCTGTTCTCCTGTTTTTTAGGGGCAAGTGCGAATGCTTTTTTATCGTTAAATTTCACTATACGAAATCTGATTTCAAATATAGCGATCAATTTTTGTCAGATCAACGACATTCATGTTTTTCAAAAATCATTAAAATCAACTGGTTGTGTTTTTTCTGTTGAGATCGTGAACTAAACCACACTTTGCGCTACCATCAGGAGCGCGATAAAAAGGAGCGATTTGATGAGCATGAAAGAGAGCGAAATAACGCAGGAAAAAGAGAGGCCAGCAGGCAGCCAGAGCCTGTTTCGCGGCCTGATGCTGATTGAGATCCTCAGCAACTACCCGAACGGGTGTCCGCTTGCGCATTTATCGGAACTGGCAGGTTTGAATAAGAGCACCGTCCACCGGTTACTCCAGGGTCTGCAGTCGTGCGGGTACGTTACCCCGGCGCCAGCGGCGGGCAGCTATCGTTTGACCACTAAATTCATTGCTGTCGGGCAAAAGGCGCTGTCATCGCTCAACATTATTCACGTGGCGGCCCCGCATCTTGAGGCGCTGAACATTGCCACTGGCGAAACGGTGAACTTTTCCAGTCGGGAAGATGACCACGCGATCCTAATTTATAAGCTCGAGCCGACAACCGGCATGCTGCGTACGCGTGCTTACATCGGACAGCATATGCCGCTCTATTGTTCTGCAATGGGCAAGATCTATATGGCCTTTGGTCATCAGGATTACGTGGCCAGCTACTGGCAAAGCCATCAGGAACAGATTCAACCGCTGACGCGCAATACCATCACTGAACTGAGTGCTATGTACGATGAGCTGGCGGAAATTCGCGATCGCAGCATGGCAATGGATAAAGAAGAGAACGAGCTGGGTGTCTCCTGTATCGCCGTGCCGGTGTTTGATATTCATGGTCGCGTGCCGTATGCGATCTCCATTTCGCTGTCGACGTCACGCATGAAGCAGGTTGGCGAGAAAAACCTGCTCAAGCCTCTGCGCGAAACGGCAGAGGCGATATCAAAAGAGCTGGGTTTTAACGTGCGTGAGGGGTAGCGTGTTACTGGCTGCCTTCGTGCCACGCTTTTTCAATTTCTTCGGCGAGAATCTTGACGCCCGCTTCGATTTTTGCCGGATCGGGCACGTAGTTCATGCGCATGCACTGGTGCGTGTGCGGCCATGGCTTATCCAGACCCGGGAAGAAGTAATCGCCCGGCACCATCAGTACGCCACGCTTTTTCAGTCGCTGATAGAGCAGTTCTGTAGTGATCGGCAAATCCTTAAACCACAGCCACAGGAAAATCGCTCCTTCGGGTTTGTGGATCAGGCAGCGTTCTTCCGGTAAGTAGCGGCGAAGCGTCGCAATCGTCTCCTGAACGCGCTGGTAATAGAACGGTTTGATGACTTCATTAGACAGACGCAGCAGGTCGTTGCGCTTGATCATTTCGCACATCATCGCCGGGCCGATACCGCCCGGTGAAAGGCTGATAATGCCGTTCATATTGGTAATGGCGGTGATGATTTTCTCGTTGGCGATGATGATGCCGCAGCGGCTGCCCGGCAGACCCAGCTTGGAGAGGCTCATGCACAGGACAATGTTCGGATTCCACAGCGGACGAGCTTCGCTGAAGATAATGCCCGGGAACGGCACGCCGTAGGCATTGTCGATCACCAGCGGGATGCCGTGCTGGTTCGCCAGGACATCCAGCTTCATCAGTTCGTCGTCGGTAATCACGTTGCCCGTTGGGTTCGTCGGGCGCGATACGCAGATCATCCCCGTCTCTTCACCAATATGCAGGTGTTCAAAATCGACGTGATATTTGAACTGGCCTTCCGGCAGCAGCTCGATGTTCGGGCGCGCGGAGACGAACAGATCCTCTTCCAGGCCGGAATCAGCATAGCCGATATACTCCGGTGCCAGCGGGAACAGCACCTTTTTGGTGGTGCCGTCGGCACGACGCCCTGCGAAGAGGTTAAACAAGTAGAAAAACGCGCTCTGGCTGCCGTTTGTTAGTGCAATATTCTGTGGTTCGATATCCCAGCCCAGCTCTTCACGCAGCATTTTGGCAAGGAGAGTCAGTAGCTCGGTTTTACCCTGCGGACCGTCGTAATTGCAGAGCGCATCGGTCGCTTTGCCGTTTTCCAGCATCTGCGCGAGCAGCGTCTGGAAATAGGTTGTCATCTCCGGAATTTGCGCCGGGTTTCCGCCGCCGAGCATGATGGCACCCGGTGTGCGCAGCCCGTCGTTGAGGTCCTCCATCAGGCGAGTAATGCCTGAATGGCGGGTGAATTTGTCGCCAAAAAGTGAAAACGTCATAGCAGGTGTTCTATCGAGCTTATTTTGAAAGTGGGTAACCATAACGCTAGCACTGTGCTGGTGCAAATCGGGAGATGTGGTCGGATTTGTTGTTTTGTATGGCCGAGAGGGATTTGTGTAGTGAATAGTTCTGGTGGGTTTCACCCCTCACCCCCGGCTCACTCCCCATGCGGGAAAAGGGCCAGGGTGAGGGGGGGATAATTATTGATTACCCGCCCATACCACCATCACCTTATCGCCCTTGTGCTCGCGCACGAAGCCGTACGCCTCTTTCAGCGAAAGCGTGGTTTGCTTGCCTTCACCGATCGCCGGATGGCGGGCGCGGAACTGGCCCAGCGTTTGCCAGTGGGCGACGGTTAAGGCCTGCTTGCCCGTCACGTCCTGCCAGTTCATATCCGAGCGTGTACCCTGCAGCGGGTCAGACCCCGTCGGGCCAAACGGACGCTCGGATTCATCACCGTAATAGATTTGTACGCTGCCCGGTGCCAGCAGGAGCAGCTCCGCAGCGCGCTGGCCTCCTTCGCGGAACAGGCGTGTGTCATGGGAGGAGAGATAGCTCAGCACGTTGAAGCTTTGCAGCTTTTCCGCCATCTGCTGCCAGGTGAGATCCATATCGGCCAGGCAATCCACCGCTTTTGCCGCCTGCTCCTGATAATCAAAGTTGATCATCGCGTCGAAACCGTGGCGGTAATAGTCGCTTTGCATCACTCCGTGACCCCAGGACTCGCCGGTCATCCAGAACGGTGCGTTATCGAGCTTTTTGTCCGGGTTGGCCCCTTTCCACGCGGCCAGCGCCTGACTAGCCTGGTCCTTTAACTGTTGCCAGGCCGCAAGCTCGACGTGCTTCGCGGTATCCACCCGGAAACCGTCAATGCCGTAGTCGCGCACCCACTGGCTGAGCCAGTGGGTGAGATAGTCGCGCGGGGTATATCCCGGGATGGCTTTCGCGTGGGTATCGGGCTTATGCTGATAAAAGTTGGGTAATCCGGAAGGGGCGGTGGATTCCGTTTTCAGATCCGGTAGGAACGCCAGCGACATGGTTAAATCGTCGAAGCCGGGGTTGTCGTAATCACCAATGTCGGTGCGGATCCATTTCTTGCCCCACCATTTTTCCCATGCGGCTTTGTCGCTAAAGTTGATGTAATCGTTGAAGCTATGCCAGCTTTGGCCCGCGCCCGGCTTCCAGTCCGTCCAGCGGTCGCCCAGGGTCTTTTTCAGCTCATCACCCTGCAGATACAGCGCGCCAAACTGGTACTCCTGCATGTCCGCAAGTGTCGCGTAGCCCGCGTGGTTCATGACGATATCGAACAGGATGCGAATGCCGCGCCTGTGCGCTTCATCAACAAGATGGCGCAGATCATCCTCGGTGCCCATGTTGGCATCGAGCTTCGTCCAGTCCTGGGTGTAGTAGCCGTGATAGGCATAGTGTGGGAAGTCCCCTTTGGTGCCACCGCCTACCCAGCCGTGGATCTGCTCAAGCGGGGAACTTATCCAGAGCGCGTTCACCCCCAGCTGCTGTAAATAGTCGAGCCTGCTGGCGAGCCCTTTAAGATCGCCACCGTGGAAGGTGCCAATCTCCTGCATGCCGTCTTTGTGGCGACCGTAGCTGTTGTCGTTGCCCGGGTCGCCATTCACAAAGCGGTCGGTTAGCACAAAATAGACGGTGGCGTTTTGCCAGCTAAACGGCGCTGGTTTGTCGGTTTCGGCGCGCTCAAGCAGCAGCAGGCCACCACTGCTGGCGGCTGGCTGCAGGGTTATGTTTCCGTTCTGCACCGTCGCGGTCTGTTTGCTGTAGAAATCACGCACCACGGTGCCTTCCGGGAAGGTATGGCTGACGTCCAGCGTCAGCGGTTTACCGTCCCACTTCGGGCACTGGCGGATAACGCTTGCAACCGGCTGTTCTGCGGTGCTCTGAATTGTCAGCAACAGAGTGGGCGTGCCGGATCGGGTATCAATCCGCATCTGGTATTCACCGTCGCGGAAAAGGCGCCACTGCGGCGGAGACCCGTCGCAGGGCTTGAGCGACAGCATCTCATTGAGTTTTATCGCCTCCGAAGGCTGCCAGCACGTCTTGTCAAAACCCAGCGTCAGAGGACGCGTACCCTTCGTAAGCTTTGCCTGGCTGGTGAAAACACCGGTGCCTTCGGCGCGAAATGTGTTAAACCCCGGCGATGACCAGTCGGCATGTGCCAGAGCGGGTAACATCAGAAAAGCTAATGCGGTGCGTTTCATTCCATTTTCCTGTCGCGGCATTTTTGACCAGTGTGCCATCAGGTTGTGGTTAAAAACTCATCCCCCATCGCTTTCTGTCGGGAGGATCTGTGAGGATGAGTGATCCCGCGCGAAATGAGACAGTTATCTGCGATATCGCACACATTTTTTCAGGAATGATGTTTTTATGAGCAAGTTTCAGGTGACATAGTTTCGGATTTGGACTATTTCTATACGTGCTCTTGAAGTCTATTTTTGATATGATTTGAGATTCCGCTCTCAAATTTGTGAAAAAAATAAGGTGTTGGGATGATTACATCCGACCAGGAGACCTAATGATATCGACTCCCATTCGACGATATGGGGCCGCGATACTCATGTTACTCACCACGACATTTTCGGGTGGGGTGCTTGCGAAGACGCACACGGATACAACGAGTAAGAAAGCCCACGTAATAAAGACGACAAGTAGTAAGGTTAGCAGTAAACAAGAGTATTCTCGCAATAGTGCAAAGAGTAGTTCACTTCCTGATTTGCGAAAATACCCTTCCGGAACACCAAGAAAAAAAGCGTTTCTCCGGACGGTAATGCCTTACATAACAAGTCAAAATGCCGCGATTACGGCGGATCGTAACTGGTTAATTTCAAAACAGTACGATAGCCGCTGGTCGCCGTCTGAACGCGCGCGTCTGAAAGACATCACGAAGCGCTATAAACTGAGCTGGAACGGTAACACGCGTCGCGTACCGTGGAATGCTCTCCTTGAGCGTGTGGACATTATCCCAGGCAGCATGGTAGCGACCATGGCAGCAGCCGAAAGCGGCTGGGGAACGTCTAAGCTGGCGCGTAATAACAACAACCTGTTCGGCATGAAATGTGCGAAAGGGCGTTGTAATAATGCGCCCGGCAAAGTGAAGGGCTATTCTCAGTTTGAATCAGTAAAAGATTCCGTGAATGCTTACGCGGTGAATCTTAATACGCACCCGGCCTACTCATCGTTCCGTAAATCACGCGCTCAGTTGCGTAAAGCGGATCAGGAAGTAACGGCCAGCGCAATGATTCACAAGCTAAAAGGTTATTCGACGAAGGGAAATAGCTATAACAACTATCTGTTCGCTATGTACCAGGATAACCAGCGCTTAATTGCCGCCCATATGTAATCTCAAAAAACGCCTTCCAGTGGAAGGCGTTTCCTTTTCTAGATCAGCACCTCGCTGTGGCGATCCCGGTACTCTTTCGGCGTGGTGTCATACTCTTTGCGAAACACCGAATAGAAATACTGCAGCGACGGATAGCCGCACATCTGCGAGATTTCGTTGATCGACAGTGACGTGGAGACAAGCAGGCTGCGGGCCTTCTCCAGCTTTTCCGCATGAATGACGGCATGAATGGTTTCGCCCACCTCTTCTTTGAACCGCTTCTCCAGATTCGAGCGGGAAATGCCCACCGAGTCCAGGACCTGATCGACCTTAATCCCTTTGCAGGCGTGGTTGCGGATATAGTGCATGGCCTGAATGACGGCCGGGTCGCTTAGGGAGCGATAATCGGTTGAGCGACGCTCAACGACGCGGACGGGGGGAACCAGCAGGCGCTGAAGCGGCAGAGCCTCTTTATCCAGCAGACGGTGCAACAGCTTTGCTGCCTGATAGCCCATCTGACGTGTGCCCTGTGCTACGGAGGAGAGCGCCACGCGGGATAGGTAGCGGGTCAGTTCTTCGTTATCAATGCCAATCACGCACAGTTTTTCGGGCACCGGGATATGCAAATGTTCGCAGACCTGCAGCACGTGTCGGGCGCGGGCGTCCGTCACGGCAATAATGCCGGTTTGCGGTGGCAGCGTTTGCAGCCAGTCCGCCAGGCGGTTTTGCGCGTGCTGCCAGTTTTCCGGTGCGGTTTCCAGCCCCTGATAGACCACGCCGCGGTACTTCTCCTGTGCGACCAGCTGGCAAAACGCATGTTCACGCTCCACGGCCCAGCGCTTACCGCTGGTGGCGGGTAAACCATAAAACGCGAAGCGATGGACGCCTTTCTCCTTTAAATGGAGAAAGGCGGCCTCGACCAGGGCATGATTATCGGTGGCGATGTAGTGGACCGGCGGATAGTGTTCGGGTGAATGATACGAGCCGCCGACGCCCACAATCGGCACGTCGACGTCGGTTAGCAGCTGCTCGATGATGGGATCGTCATAGTCGGCGATAACGCCATCACCCAGCCAGTCTTTGATGTTCTCCAGACGGGTGCGGAAATCTTCTTCAATAAAAATATCCCATTCGGATTGCGACGCCTGCAAATATTCACCCACGCCTTCTACCACCTGACGGTCGTAGGCTTTGTTGGCATTGAATAACAACGTAATGCGGTGACGCTTTTCAAACATGGCTCGCTTCCCAATTAAGTCACAATGCGGTTATCAGGCTCGTCGCTTGGTGGCAGAGTCCATCCAGACTGCCAGTAAAAGAATGGCCCCCTTGACGATATACTGCCAAAACGTCGGGACGTCCATCATACTCATCCCGTTATCCAACGACGCCATGATAAATGCCCCCATGACCGCGCCCGCCACGCTACCGATACCGCCTGCGAGGCTGGTGCCACCGATGACGCAGGCAGCGATAGCATCCAGCTCGGCGATGTTACCGGCGGAAGGAGAGCCTGCCCCCAGACGCGAGCTGAGGATCAACCCGGCGATAGCGACCATCAGGCCGTTAATGGCGAAAACCGCCAGCTTGGTACGTTCGACGTTAATACCCGACAGGCGGGCAGCTTCAAGGTTGCCGCCGATGGCATAAATACGACGGCCAAACGCGGTGCGCGTCGCCATAAACATGCCGCCGAGCAGTAACAGCGCCAGCAGCAGTACCGGCGTCGGAACGCCGCGATAGTCGTTAAGAAGCCAGATGGCGCCCAGCACAATGACCGCCGTCAGCGCCTGACGTCCTACCACGGACGTTGACGCTGGCGACGCAAGACCCAGCGCCTGACGGCGCATACGTCCACGCCACTGCCACGCGACAAACGCCAGTAGTCCCACCACGCCGATCGTAAAGCCTATGCTGTCCGGGAGGTAACTCTGGCCAATTTGCGACATCGCCGCGCTGGTCGGGGAGACGGTCGTGCCGTTGGTGATACCGATCAAGATCCCGCGGAAGGCCAGCATTCCCGCCAGGGTGACGATAAACGATGGCACCTTCCGATAGGCAACCCACCAGCCGTTCCAGGCCCCTAAAACCAGCCCCAGTACCAGCGTCACCGCCACGGTCAGCGGCAGCGGCCAGCCGAGCCAGACGTCAAAAATGGCCGCTACGCCGCCGAGAAGACCCATCATCGACCCGACCGACAGGTCGATTTCCGCAGAGATGATCACGAACACCATGCCCACGGCCAGGATGCCGGTGATGGCGGTCTGGCGGAGCAGGTTTGAGACGTTACGCGCGCTTAAGTACGAGCCATCCGTCATCCACGTGAAGAACAGCATGATGACGATAATCGCCGCGATCATCACGAAAACCTGCAGGTTCAGCGCTTTTAGCCCCGCGAACGCGCCGGGCGTCGGAACAGCGACTTTGATATCAGACGGATTGCTTTTCGACATGACGTTCGCTCCTTAAAGCGGCTTCCATCACCTGCTCCTGCGTCAGGTTCTGGTTAATCAGGTTGGCTTTCAGTTTCCCCTCGTGCATGACCAGCACGCGGTCGCTCAGGCCGAGCACTTCGGGTAACTCAGACGAGATGACAATGACGGCAATCCCTTGCTGTACAAGCTGATTAATCAGTTTGTAGATTTCGTATTTGGCACCGATATCGATCCCGCGCGTCGGCTCATCAAGGATTAATATGCGTGGATTGAGGAGCAGACAGCGCGCCAGAATCGCCTTCTGCTGGTTACCACCGCTCAGTCGGCCAATCGCCAGTTCCGGCGAGGAGGTTTTGACCTTCAGCCGGGCAAGTGACTGAAGGATGCACTGCTGCTCGGCGGCATCATCCAGGCTGCTCAGCGCGCCGGAGAACCGATCGAGTGCCGCAAGGGTGATGTTTTTACCCACCGCCATGACCGGTACGATGCCGTCTTTTTTGCGGTCTTCCGGAACCATGGCAATGCCGCGGGCAATCGCCTGCTGGCAGTTGTCGATTCTCACGGGCTGGCCGTCTATATATATCGTGCCCTCCCAGCGCCCTGGCCACACGCCAAACAGGCACTGCACGGCTTCGGTACGCCCGGCACCGACGAGCCCAGCAATCCCAAGAATTTCGCCGCTGTGAAGGGAAAACGAAACGTTATTGACCCGCTTAATGTGGCGGTTAACGGGGTGCCACGCGGTCAGGTTTTCCACGCGCAGCACTTCATCGCCCTTAGTGTGGGGCTCATTCGGGTAGAGCGCGGTCAGCTCGCGGCCCACCATCATGGTGATGATGTCATCTTCACTCATGCCCGCAGCTTCACGCGTGCCAATGTGTTGCCCGTCGCGGATCACGCAGATGGTGTCCGAAATGGCTTTTACCTCGTTCAGCTTGTGCGAAATGTAGATGCAGGCGATACCGTGGTTTTGCAGATCGCGGATGATATTGAGCAGAACCGCAGTTTCCTGTTCGGTGAGCGACGCCGTTGGCTCATCGAGGATCAGCAGCCTGACCTGTTTATTCAGCGCCTTCGCAATTTCGACCAGCTGCTGTTGCCCCAGGCCCAGGTCGCCCACGCGGGTATCCGGTGAAATGTTGAGGCTCACCTGCGCCAGCAGCTTTTCACAGCGGAGCGTCATGGTGTCGTAATCCAGCACGCCGTGGCGGGAAATCTCGGCTCCGAGGAAGATGTTCTCCAGCACGGTGAGATGTTTCACCAGCGCCAGCTCCTGGTGGATGATGGCGATGCCTTTACGTTCGGTGTCGCGAATGTGCGTCGCCTGGATGACTTCACCGGCAAAGACAATTTCGCCTTCGTAACTGCCGTGCGGGTAGATCCCACACAGGACTTTCATCAGCGTTGATTTGCCCGAACCGTTCTCGCCACACAGCGAAACCACTTCGCCAGGGTTCAACCGGAGACTGACGTTGTCGACGGCTTTCACCGCGCCGAAGCGCTTGGTGATGCTTTTCATTTCAAGTAAATAAGGCATAACTGCTCCACATAACCCGAGGGAAGAACAGTACAACGTGATGCGCCCCCGCAGAGCAGGGGCAGCGCCGGATTACAGTTCGCTCTTCTTGTGGAAACCGTCTTTAATAACGGTGACGTCAATGTTCTCTTTATTGACTTCAATTGGCGTGAGCAGGCGAGCCGGAACGTCTTTCAGGCCGTTATTCAGCGTTGCATCTGCTTTAGGTTGCTTACCGTTGCCCAGCTCAACGGCAATTTCCGCCGCCGTATTGGCAAGTTCGGTAATCGGTTTGTAGACCGTCATGGTCTGAGTTCCTGCAATAATGCGTTTTACGCCCGCCAGATCCGCATCCTGACCAGAAATCGCGACTTTACCGGCCAGCCCCTGGGCACTCAGAGCCTGAATAGCCCCGCCTGCTGTGGCATCGTTGGAGGCCACGACAGCATCAATTTTGTTGTTATTGGCCGTCAGCGCATTTTCCATAATCTTCAGGGCATTTTCTGGTAACCATCCGTCGGCCCACTGATCGCCGACCACCTTAATTTTGCCGCTGTCGATGTACGGCTTAAGGACCTTCATTTGCCCTTCGCGGAACAGTTTGGCGTTGTTATCCACCGGCGAACCGCCCATCAGGAAATAATTGCCTTGAGGCACTTTGTCGATCAGGCTTTGCGCCTGTAATTCGCCCACTTTTTCATTGTCGAAGGAAATATAATAATCAATATCGGCGTTATTAATCATGCGGTCATAAGCGAGAACTTTTATGCCTTCCTGCTTCGCTTCTTTCACCACGTTACTTAATACCTGGCCGTTATAAGGGATAATGACCAGAACATCGACTCCCCGGTTGATCATATTCTCGATCTGCGACATTTGCGTTTCTTCATTGCCGTTAGCCGACTGAACAAACACATTCGCACCGAGTGATTCCGCTTTTTTCACAAAAATATCGCGATCTTTTTGCCAGCGCTCCAGACGCAGGTCATCAATCGCCATACCAATTTTGACCTCCTTGGCATGTCCTGCAAAGCTTACAAGGAGGAGCGTAGTGCAGAGCGTTAGGGTCAGGTTCTTTATCTTCATAATTATTAGGCCTTTTTGTAGGGGTATGTGTTGCTGAGATAAAAGAAACATTCACTGCTGGGTCGCAGCAAATTTTTAACGCGGAAAGGCGGGCTGGCAATTACAGATTTTTATCTTCTCATTACGATATTTGGTTTATTTCTGAATTTATGACCGCGATCGGATTTTAAAATTCGTAACGCCTTAATTACATTTGATTCTGGAATGCGCGCCGAAAAATAGTTTGTCTGCGCATTATTTTGCGAGCCAGCGCACAGTTGTGCATTCTCTCAATAGCAGTGTGAAATAACGTAATTGAGCAACCCAAAATGTCTATTCACTATTACTCCTGAATCAACGACTCGCCGCATACCCTGATTATGGAGCTCAATATGCAAGCTTATTTCGACCAACTCGATCGCGTTCGTTACGAAGGCCCAAAAACGACCAATCCTTTAGCATTTCGTCACTACAATCCGGATGAGCTGGTGCTGGGTAAGCGCATGGAAGATCATCTGCGCTTTGCCGCCTGTTACTGGCATACCTTCTGCTGGAACGGCGCCGATATGTTCGGCGTGGGTTCCTTTGACCGTCCGTGGCAACAGCCGGGTGAGGCCATCGAGCTGGCGAAACGCAAAGCCGACGTGGCGTTTGAGTTCTTCCACAAGCTGAACGTGCCGTACTACTGCTTCCATGATGTTGACGTATCGCCGGAAGGGGCGTCGCTGAAAGAGTACCTGAACAATTTTGCGCAGATGGTGGACGTGCTGGCAGAAAAACAGCAGCAAAGCGGCGTGAAGCTGCTCTGGGGTACGGCAAACTGCTTCACCAACCCACGCTACGGTGCGGGTGCGGCCACCAACCCGGATCCGGAAGTGTTTAGCTGGGCGGCTACGCAGGTGGTGACGGCAATGAACGCTACGCATCAGCTGGGCGGCGAAAACTATGTCCTGTGGGGCGGCCGTGAAGGCTATGAAACCCTGCTCAATACCGACCTGCGCCAGGAGCGCGAGCAGATTGGCCGCTTTATGCAGATGGTTGTCGACCATAAGCACAAAATCGGCTTCCGCGGCACGCTGCTGATCGAGCCTAAACCGCAGGAACCAACCAAGCATCAGTACGACTACGATGTCGCCACCGTGTATGGCTTCCTGAAGCAGTTTGGTCTGGAAAAAGAGATCAAAGTGAATATTGAGGCTAACCACGCTACCCTGGCGGGCCACTCATTCCATCACGAAATTGCCTCTGCGATTGCGCTGGGCATCTTCGGATCGGTAGATGCGAACCGCGGCGATCCGCAGCTGGGCTGGGATACCGACCAGTTCCCGAACAGCGTGGAAGAGAATGCGCTGGTGATGTACGAGATCGTCAAAGCGGGCGGTTTCACCACCGGCGGCCTTAACTTTGACGCCAAGGTGCGTCGCCAGAGCACCGACAAATACGATCTGTTCTACGGCCACATTGGCGCGATGGACACCATGGCGCTGGCGCTGAAAGTGGCGGCGCGTATGATTGAAGACGGCGAGCTGGATAAGCGCGTGGCGAAGCGCTACAGCGGCTGGAACAGTGAGCTGGGCCAGCAAATTTTGAAGGGTCAGTTATCGCTTGCGGACATCGCGAAGTACGCTGAACAACAGCAGCTGGCGCCGCAGCACCAGAGCGGGCATCAGGAACTGCTGGAAAACCTGGTTAATCACTACCTGTTCGATAAATAACAGCATCCAGGCCCGGTAAGCGGAAGCGCCACCGGGCATTTCTGTCAAAGGAGTCACCACAATGTATATCGGGATCGATCTTGGCACATCGGGTGTGAAAGCCATCCTGTTAAGCGAGCAGGGCGACGTGTTAGCAACGCAGACTGAAAAGCTGCAGGTTTCACGCCCGCATCCGCTGTGGTCGGAGCAGGACCCGGAGCAGTGGTGGCAGGCGACGGATCGCGCGATGAAAGCCTTAGGCGAGCAGCACAGCCTGCGCGACGTGAAAGCGCTGGGCATTGCCGGACAAATGCATGGTGCAACGTTGCTGGATAGCCAGCATCGCGTTCTGCGCCCGGCTATTCTCTGGAACGATGGCCGCTGTGCGGAAGAGTGCGCAATCCTTGAAGCGCGTGTGCCCACGTCCCGCGAGATTACGGGCAACCTGATGATGCCGGGCTTCACCGCACCAAAACTTTTGTGGGTACAGCGCCACGAGCCGGAGATTTTCCGTCAGGTGGCGAAAGTCCTGTTGCCAAAAGACTATCTGCGTTTTCGCATGACAGGCGATTTCGCCAGCGACATGTCCGATGCCGCGGGCACCATGTGGCTCGACGTGGCGAAGCGCGACTGGAGCGAGGCGATGCTGGATGCCTGCCATCTGACCCGGGAACATATGCCCGCGCTGTTCGAAGGCTGTGAGGTGACGGGTACGCTGCTGCCAGACGTTGCGGAACGCTGGAATATGCCTGCCGTACCGGTGGTGGCCGGGGGCGGCGATAACGCGGCGGGTGCCGTGGGTGTCGGGATGGTTGAGGCGGGGCAGGCGATGCTGTCGCTGGGAACCTCTGGGGTCTATTTTGCCGTCAGCGACGGCTATCGCAGCAATCCCGAAAGCGCTGTGCACAGTTTCTGTCATGCGCTTCCGGGAAAATGGCATTTGATGTCGGTGATGCTGAGCGCGGCATCCTGCCTGGACTGGGCGGCGAAGCTTACCGGCATGGCGGACGTTCCGGCACTCATTGCGGCAGCGCAGCAGGCGGATGACGCGGCGAGTACCGTCTGGTTTTTACCCTATCTTTCTGGCGAGCGTACGCCGCACAACAACCCGGAAGCGAAAGGGGTATTCTTTGGCCTAACCCATCAGCACGGCCCGGCAGAGCTGGCGCGTGCGGTTCTGGAAGGTGTGGGGTATGCGCTGGCCGACGGAATGGATGTGGTGCACGACTGCGGCCTGAAACCGGCGAGCGTCACCCTGATTGGCGGCGGCGCGCGAAGCCCTTACTGGCGACAGATGCTGGCGGATATCAGCGGGTTGCAGCTGGATTTCCGCACGGGAGGGGATGTAGGCCCCGCGCTCGGCGCCGCGCGTCTGGCGCAGATCGCTATGAACCCGGACAAGCCGCTTTCGCAGCTGCTGCCGCAGCTTACGCTTGAACAGGCGCATGTGCCTGACGCGGCAGGACATGCCCGTTATGCCGAAAGGCGCGAGGTGTTCCGCAAAATCTATCAGCAATTGCTGCCGCTGATGTCATAAACTCGCTTGTCCGACAGAGGCACGAAGATGTCCTTTTTTGGTCTGTGCGTGCCTCTCTTTCCTTGCCAGTATGGTGACACACCCACTGGCGAGGAGATTTATCATGTCACGCATTGCACTCATCAATATTGATACTCAGCAGTCCTTCCATCATCGCCCTTACTGGCAGGAGGGCGACATTCCTGCCTTTCAGCAGGCGATGCTGGGGCTGATTGAAGGCTGCCAGGCGCGCGGTATTCCAGTCGTTGATATTTTTCATGTGGATGAAGACGGCCCCTTCACGCTGCAAAGCGGCTATGTCAAACCGATGGCCTTTTTGCGTCATCAGCCGGATGTGGTTTTCCAGAAACACGTCCATAATGCCTTCACGGATACCGGGCTTGACCGCTGGCTGCGCGAGCGTGATATCAACCAGCTGATTATCTGCGGCATTCGCACGGAACAATGCTGTGAAACCACCGCTCGGGTAGCATCCGATCTGGGTTATGCTGTGACGTTTGTGAGCGAGGCAACGCTGACGTTTCCCATGATGTACAAGGGCATTACCCTGAGCGCAGCGGAAATTCGCCATCGTACCGAGACGGTACTGGCCGGGCGTTTTGCCGAAATTAAAACGGTAGCGGAGACGCTGGAGTCACTATAATGCGCATCGACGTCTGGTTCGTGATGTTACCCGGGGTACTGGCACTGGATATGTCAGGCCCGGCGGAGACCTTTGTGCTGGCTGGCGACGCGTTTCGTCTGCATTACATTGGGCCGCAACCGGACGTGCCGACGTCGATAGGCCTGACGATGGGCGGCATCCAGCCGTTGCCGGAAAGTCTGCCTCCGGGGAGTCTGCTGGTCCTGCCGGGGGTGAGCGACTCCCGCGTTCAGTTCTCAACGCCGCAGGCGCAGCAGATCCAGCACTGGCTAATGCGTCTGCAGCCGGTCATTCAGCGCCGGGATATCACGGTGATGTGCGTCTGTTCTGGTGCACTGCTGGCGGCGAAATCGGGCCTGCTGAATAACAAACAGTGCACAACCCATCATGACGTTATCAGCCGTTTACGCACTGTGGCTCCCACGGCGACGATTAAAGAAAACCGCATCTTTGTACAGGACGAGAATATCTGGACCAGCGCGGGGATCACGTCGGGCATCGATCTGGCGCTGCATATGATTAACCGCCTGTGCGGTCCCGAAAAGGCGCTGGCCGTGGCGCGCGAGATGGTGGTCTGGTTCCGCCGTTCCGGTGACGATCCCCAGCTTTCACCGTGGCTGCGCTATCGCAACCATCTTCATCCGGCGATCCATCGGGCGCAGGATGCGCTCACCGCCGAGCCGCAAAAAACGTGGAGCTTGCCTGATATCGCCGCACTGGCGCACGTCAGCCCGCGCCATCTCACCCGGCTTTTCCAGACGCATTTAGGGATTAGCGTCCGCGATTATCTGGAGCAGCTGCGTCTGGCGGTGGCGGAGCAGTGGCTGATGCAGGGGCGCGGCGTGGAACAGGCCTCGCTGGCGGCAGGGTTTTCCTCCCCGCGCCAGTACCACCGCGCCCGGCAGCGCAGCGTTAGCTGACGAAGCGGCGCGTGTCGATTTTTTGCAGCAGCACCGACAGCAGCAGGCTGATAACCAGCGTAGCGGCAAAAATCCAGACGATATCCAGCACCGGCCAGTTTTTGAGCTCAACGCCCCTTGTTCGCAGGGCGTGGATCACCAGCGCGTGAAAACCGTAAATTCCCAGCGAGTGCCGCGAGATAAAGCCCAGCACGGGAAGGGGACGCGCATTCAGGGTGTTTTTAACGAGCGTGAGCAGCGATACGGCACAGATAAAGACCATCGGCCCGCAATACAGATACCAGGTATCGGCAAAATTGCCGCGCCACTGAAGCTCATGTAGCGTCCCGCGTGAAATCACCGCCACGCCGGCGATAAACAGCGCTCCGCAGAGCCAGTTCAGACCGCGCTTTTGCGTGTCCATCATCCCGATGGCGCGCCCCAGCATGCCGTAAAGCACGTAGTAGAAGGTGTCGCCGTTGATATAGAGGTTTACCGGCAACCATTCGAAACCGTCGATTTTCTGCGAGACCGTGTTCGGGTTGGCGACAATGCCAATCACCACCATCAGGGCCAGAAGCATTTTCCCGCTGACGTTTTTCACCTGAATGAGCGGAGAGACCAGATAGATAACGATGATGGCGAAGAAGAACCACAGGTGGTAGAAAACCGGTTTTTGCAGCAAATATTTGAGGGATAACCCGGCGTTAATGGAGGTAAACAGGGTGATATAGAGCAGGGCAACGGCGCTGTAGAACCCCAGACAGGCCGCAATGCGGATGAAGTGCCTCGGCTGCGTGCTTCGCTCGCCAAAAAAGAGAAAGCCGGAAATCATAAAAAACAGCGGCACGCTGACGCGCGACGCGGAGTTGAGGATATTGGCAATATCCCAGTTAACGTGGCTGATGCTGTGGGCATTCGTGACATACCAGGTCGTCGTGTGGATCATGACCACCATCAGACACGCTATTCCGCGCAGGTTATCAATCCAGTTAATTTTTGACGGCATCAGTTCCTCGTATTCCCTTTAAAGTGAGTGGGACTCCCATTGTCCAAAAGTCTTCGTTTGGAAAATTCTGAGTTTTATGCGCAGGCTTGCCGGGAGACCGCGAGATTCGCAGAATGGCAGACCTTAATCTATAAAAGTGTTGATATTAAAAATAACAGCCGCTGACCAGGACGGTAATAAAAATGATGATGAAGCGTGTGGCATCACTCTTTCTGCTGTTGATGCTGGCAGGATGCAGTGCGCCACAGGAAGTCCCCGTGCAAAAAGCGCAGCAGGGGAAAATAAGCCCGGAGCGTTCGCTGAATATGGAAGCGCTCTGTAAAGAGCGGGCCGCTCGGCGCTATAACTCGGACGTTCAGAAAATTAACGTCATCGGATTCGAGCGCTTTCAGGGCAGCTATGAGCTTAGAGGGTATACGGCGCGTAAAGAGGGCTTTGTCTGCTCGTTTGATGCGGACGGTCAGTTTTTACATCTCTCCATGCGCTAGCCTGCTCGCATAATCAACAACCAGACGCCGCCAGCGTTCTGGCCGGAAGGCTTATTTCCCAATTTTCCCTAAACAACCCCGTTTCGTACTGTATATCTTGCAGCCAGCGGGTATACTGGTCCCTTCCATTTAAAACCACACGTATCCAGCACGAAATACTATGCAAAAGTTTGATACCAAGACCTTCCAGGGCCTGATCCTGACCTTACAGGATTACTGGGCTCGTCAGGGCTGTACCATTGTTCAACCTTTGGACATGGAAGTCGGCGCCGGCACTTCACACCCGATGACCAGCCTGCGCGCGTTGGGCCCAGAGCCAATGGCGACCGCGTATGTGCAGCCTTCCCGTCGTCCGACCGATGGTCGTTACGGTGAAAACCCGAACCGTCTGCAGCATTACTATCAGTTCCAGGTGGTGATTAAGCCATCACCCGACAACATTCAGGAACTGTATCTCGGGTCGCTGAAAGAGCTGGGTATGGATCCAACCATCCACGACATCCGTTTCGTGGAAGACAACTGGGAAAACCCAACGCTGGGTGCCTGGGGTCTCGGTTGGGAAGTGTGGCTGAACGGCATGGAAGTGACCCAGTTCACCTACTTCCAGCAGGTTGGCGGTCTGGAATGTAAGCCAATCACCGGTGAAATCACCTACGGTCTGGAACGTCTGGCCATGTACATTCAGGGCGTAGACAGCGTTTACGACCTGGTCTGGAGCGACGGCCCGCTGGGTAAAACCACCTACGGCGACGTGTTCCATCAGAACGAAGTGGAGCAATCCACCTATAACTTCGAATACGCGGACGTGGACTTCCTGTTCACCTGCTTCGAGCAGTACGAGAAAGAGGCACAGCAGCTGCTGGCGCTGGAAACTCCGCTGCCGCTGCCTGCTTACGAGCGTATTCTGAAGGCCGCCCACAGCTTCAACCTGCTGGACGCCCGCAAAGCCATCTCCGTGACTGAACGTCAGCGCTACATTCTGCGTATTCGCACCCTGACCAAAGCCGTTGCAGAAGCTTACTACGCGTCCCGTGAAGCCCTTGGCTTCCCGATGTGCAACCGAAACAAATAAGAGGCGGCCATGTCTGAGAAAACTTTCCTGGTGGAAATCGGCACCGAAGAGCTGCCACCAAAAGCCCTGCGCAGCCTGGCTGAATCTTTTGCTGCGAACGTGACCGCCGAGCTGGATAACGCTGGCCTGGCGCACGGTAAAATTGAGTGGTTTGCTGCACCGCGTCGTCTGGCGCTGAAAGTGGCAAATCTGGCGGCGTCTCAGCCGGATCGTGAAGTTGAAAAACGTGGCCCGGCGATTGCCCAGGCGTTTGACGCGGAAGGCAAGCCAAGCAAGGCTGCCGAAGGCTGGGCGCGCGGCTGCGGCATCACCGTCGATCAGGCCGAACGTCTGACCACCGATAAAGGCGAATGGCTGCTGTATCGTGCCCACGTGAAAGGCGAAAGCGCGGAAGCGCTGCTGCCAAACATGATCGCCACTTCTCTGGCGAAGCTGCCGATTCCTAAGCTGATGCGCTGGGGCGCGTCTGACGTACACTTCGTGCGTCCGGTACACACCGTGACCCTGCTGCTGGGCGACACCGTTATTCCGGCGACCATTCTGGGCGTGGCGTCCGATCGCGTGATCCGCGGCCACCGCTTTATGGGCGAGCCAGAGTTCACCATCGACAATGCCGACCAGTACCCGCAGATCCTGCTGGAGCGCGGTAAAGTGATTGCCGACTACGAACAGCGTAAAGCCAAAATTAAAGCGGACGCGGAAGAAGCGGCGCGTAAGATTGGCGGTAATGCCGACCTGAGCGACAGCCTGCTGGAAGAGGTCACTTCTCTGGTGGAATGGCCGGTTGTGCTGACCGCGAAATTCGAAGAGAAATTCCTGGCCGTTCCGGCAGAAGCGCTGGTTTACACCATGAAGGGTGACCAGAAGTACTTCCCGGTTTACGCCAACGACGGCAAGCTGCTGCCAAACTTCATCTTCGTGGCGAACATCGAATCGAAAGATCCGAGCCAGATTATCTCCGGTAACGAGAAAGTGGTGCGCCCGCGTCTGGCGGATGCCGAGTTCTTCTTCAATACCGACCGTAAAAAGCGTCTGGAAGATAACCTGCCGCGCCTGCAGACCGTGCTGTTCCAGCAGCAACTGGGTACGCTGCGCGACAAAACCGACCGTATCGCGGAGCTGTCCGGCTGGATCGCCCGTGAAATCGGTGCCGACGTTAACCACGCGACCCGCGCGGGCCTGCTCTCCAAATGCGACCTGATGACCAACATGGTGTTCGAATTCACCGACACCCAGGGCGTAATGGGCATGCACTACGCGCGTCACGATGGCGAAGCGGAAGACGTGGCCGTAGCTCTGAACGAGCAGTATCAGCCGCGCTTTGCGGGCGACGATCTGCCGTCCAACCCGGTTGCCTGCGCTGTAGCGATTGCCGATAAGATGGACACCCTGGCGGGTATCTTCGGCATCGGCCAGCATCCGAAAGGCGATAAAGACCCGTTTGCGCTGCGTCGTGCCGCGCTGGGCGTGCTGCGCATCATCGTTGAGAAGAACCTGAACCTTGATCTGCAGACCCTGACCGAAGAAGCGGTGCGTCTGTACGGCGACAAGCTGACCAACGCGAACGTTGTGGATGACGTGATCGACTTTATGCTCGGCCGTTTCCGCGCGTGGTATCAGGACGAAGGTTACACCGTCGACACCATTCAGGCGGTGCTGGCGCGTCGTCCAACCCGTCCGGCTGATTTCGATGCGCGTATGAAGGCGGTTTCCCACTTCCGTACCCTGGAAGCGGCATCTGCCCTGGCGGCGGCCAACAAGCGTGTATCCAACATCCTGGCGAAATCCGACGAGACGCTAAACGAGCGCGTAAACGCCGCGACGCTGAAAGAGCCGGAAGAGATTGCTCTGGCGATGCAGGTTGTGGTGCTGCGCGACAAGCTCGAACCGTACTTCGCGGAAGGTCGTTACCAGGAAGCGCTGGTGGAGCTGGCGGAGCTGCGTGACGTGATCGACGCCTTCTTCGAGAAAGTGATGGTGAACGTAGAAGATAAAGAACTGCGTATTAACCGTCTCTCCATGCTCGAAAAACTGCGCGAGCTGTTCCTGCGCGTGGCGGATATTTCGCTGTTGCAGTAATGTGCCCGTTGTAACCAATGCTAAAAACCCGCTTCGGCGGGTTTTTTTATGGGTCTTTTGTAGACCGGATAAGCGCAGCGCCATCCGGCAGGTTTAGCCGATCGCGATTGTGCCTTCGTCTGTCTGCAGCCAGCGCGGTGCCTTCAGCGTATCAGCAAAGTAGCTGACCAGCTCGCACAGCAAATCTTCCATCACGATTTCAGATTGTCGCGGCAGTGAGCCGTTCATCAGCATCTGCGTAAGCTCCTGACAGTAGCGCCCCAGCTGATCGCATTCGGGTTCGAAAGCCGGAACGCGTGACGGGAGTTCCTTCACGGTCAGGCTGGCTTTTAAAGCGTCCGGAACAGGTTCCAGAAGCGTGGGTTGCAGAAGATTCAGACAGGCATAAAGTCTGCCGTAAAGCGCCATTTTTGGGGCGGGTTCTTCGCAATCTACCAGTGCGTCGGTAAAACGTTCGCAGTTATCCGCCAGTTCGGTGAAGTCGGTGGCGTGGTTAAAGGGCAGGGTGAATAAAGAATGAGCTTGGGTTGGGGTAGTAGCCATATTGGCAGCCTCCGATAAGTGATAAAGCTTCCACCACCGGAAATGCTAACTTCGCTGGTGGTGGACTGAACAGAGTTAGCATTACCGGCCTTATCGGATACCGGCGCATCTTTCGATGCCCCTGCTCAGCCCACCATTGAGATGTAGCAAAGCATGCTGCACATAATGTGCCGCCGATAAGATAAGCCAGGATGCTAAACCCGGCACCTGATTTTGCAGGTGCAAAGAGAACTTACTGCTCATCAAAACAGGCGGCAATAGATTTGAGCTATGCCACTGAGGATATTACCATTTCTGGAAAGAGACTCGCAAAATTACCGCAATGAAAAACATATTGCGGGCAGAGGTCTTACAGCGACGCTATGGTCCGGCTGTAAATCGCTGAGGCGTTTCCTGCAGGCCGGGGCGAGGCGCATGGATGCGCTGAGAGGGCGGGCTTTACAGGGATGTTACCTCCGCCCGTCCCCGATAAGCCGGAAGGAATAAGCCGAAGGTACCGCGTAGCGGCGATTTACCGCCGGGAGCCCGGGTAGCCAGGGTGGTGGCGACTGAGCCACCCTGGCACGTTCACGGGTATTGTCGTTACAGAGTAGCAAGGAACATAAAGTGAACGGAATGACCACCAGAGTCGTATGCTTCCCCTCACCCCAGCCCTCTCCCTCAAGGGAGAGGGGGCCGTCTGTGCAGGCAATATTTGGTGGGGATCCCTCAGCCCAAAGGGAGAGGGAGTACAAATCGTCCAAAATTTAACCTTGAAATGGTCAACCCATTACCGCTATCCTTATCTCCGTTAAATTTCTCGCTCTGGAGCGCCCCCCAAAAATGAATAAACACGACTGATGAATTTCGATCCTTGCTAAACGCCACCGCGTGGGCAGGGGATGTTTTGATTTCATTCAGGAGTGCTTATGGCTCATTTTGCGCAGCCCCCTTCTTTTATTTTGCATCAGGTCACCTGTCAGTTTCCGACGGGAGATACCCTTTTTGGTCCGCTGAGTTTTTCTCTGGAGCCGTCTCTGTGCGCTCTGGTTGGCCGTAACGGCAGCGGGAAAACGCGTCTGCTGCGTCTGCTGGCGGGGCTTGATGAGCCTGCAAGCGGGCATATTGAACGTACCGGAACACATGTCTATGTGGCTCAGCAGCAGGACATTTTGCCGCACACGACGCTGGCTGAGCTGCTCGGGTACGAGGCCATCTTCGCGGCGCGAGCGCGTATCGACAGCGGCGATTACCAGCCTGACGATCTGGAAATGCTTGATGGATTCTGGGATTTAGCTGAACGTCTTGGCGAGGCGTTTGCCCGGGCGAAACTTCCGCCGTTTGATCCAGATAAGCCAGCCGGTGAGCTCAGCGGCGGCGAGCGTATTCGTGCGCTGCTGTGCGGGGCATTTACGGCTGAAGCGGATTTCCTGCTGCTGGACGAACCGACTAACCATCTGGATCGACAAGGACGGGCGTGGTTCTACGACCAGCTTGCCCGTTATCAGGGCGGCGTGCTCGTCGCCTCCCATGACCGTGAGCTGCTGGCGCAGGTGCCGCGTATTCTTGAGCTGAGCAGCGGTGGCCTGCGCAGCTACGGCGGGAATTATGCGGATTATCAAACCCAGCGCGATGCCGAACAGCAGGCGGCCCGCGCGGCGCTGGAACATGCGGCCACGGAGCGCAAACGCACCCGCGCTCGTATGCAAAAAGAGCATGACGACAGCCAGCGGCGCTCGGCAAAAACATTACGCACCGTCGATACCCTGAATATCGCGTCGTTTGAACGCGTCAAATACAAAGGCGCGGCAAAGGAACGTATCGGCGCCTGGAAAAAACAGCACAGCGAGCAAAATGAAGCCCTGAATGCCGCGGTAAACAAGGCGCGTGAGCGGGTTGAAGAAGATAACCCGGTGATGTTTACCCTGCCGGGGAGTCAGATCCCGGAAGGTAAACAGGTGCTGGTGCTGGAAGATCTGGTGCTGCCGCATGTGCCTGTTCCTCCGCTTAGCTGGCGGATGGACGGGCCAATGCGGGTGGCGCTAAAAGGTCCGAACGGCTGCGGGAAATCGACGCTGTTGAAAGCCATCCTCGGCGACATTAGTCCACGCTCAGGAACCTGCAAGGTGTCGGTCAGCTGTGCTTATCTCGATCAGCATCTTTCCCGGCTCGATCTGTCGCAGTCGGTCATGACGCACCTCAACCTGGGCAATACGCCCCTGGAAGAGGGTATGTTACGCACCCGTTTAGCCCAGCTTCAGCTGGGGGCCGACAAAGTCTCGCTCCCGCTGGCGGAACTGAGCGGTGGTGAGCGTTTGAAGGCTGCGCTGGCCTGCGTGCTTTGGCGCGGGGAGGCCACGCAGCTCCTGTTGCTGGATGAACCGACCAACCATCTGGATCTGGCTTCAGTGCAGGCTATTGAAGCGGCGCTGGCTGGTTTCCCCGGCGCGCTGCTGGTGGTGTCACACGATGATGCGTTTTTAAAAGGGTTAACGTTGACGCACGAGATGGTGTGGGAAGAGACGGGCTGGCGTTTCGAGAGCCTATAAACACAAGCCCCCGCAGAGGCGGGGGCGTTCAAACTTTACTACGCTATCTGTTTGCTGAGTGCAGGGTTGGCCTGAATCAGGCGCATCAGCTTTAACTCGGTTGGGGTGGGTTTCTCTCGTTTTGACTCCCACTCCAGCACCATAGCTACGCTGACACCCATCGCTCTGGCGAATTCTTCAGTTTTCAGTCCTGTCCCTTTGCGCAATTGCTCATATTCTGTAAAGGGATTGGATTTTTGTTGCAGGGTAATGGCCTGCGGTACATCTTTAAAAACGATCTGTTCCAGACTGCTCAGCAGCTCAAACTCAGGATCTTTATATTCCATTGAGAACTCCTCTTAAATCTCACATCGTGATCAAGAACATCAGAGAGCCAATTAAGAATAGTCCCTAATACAAACCAAGGATCGTCACGGCTGTGATTAATCGTGCGATAACGATCGCTTTACGCGATTCAGCTATCTGGATAGTTATGCTAATTCCCTGATTAACCATATGTCGGCTTCGCCAGGTATTTTTTTGTAAATAGTAAGAAATAAATCGGCAATAGCCGTTTTACATGAAAAGAGTATCTTGCAAGGCTGACCTGGACTATCCTTGTCAGCGTCGGGCACGCGTGTGCCGGTGTGCGCTTTTTTGGGTGAAAGGAGTAATAAAATGGCGACAGGAAAGTCCTGCTCTCGCTGGTTTGCGCCTATTGCGGCGTTGTTGATGGTTGTTAGCCTGAGTGGGTGTTTTGATAAAGAAGGCGATCAGCGCAAAGCGTTTATCGATTTTCTGCAGAATACAGTGATGCGCAGCGGCGAGCGGTTGCCGACGCTGACTGCGGATCAGAAAAAACAGTTTGGCCCCTTTGTGTCCGATTACGCCATTCTTTATGGGTATTCACAGCAGGTGAGCCAGGCGATGGACTCCGGTATCCGCCCGGTAGTGGATAGCGTGAACGCCATCCGTGTTCCCCAGGATTATATGACTCAGCGCGAGCCGCTGCGCCAGTCCAACGGTGCGCTCGGCGTGCTGAGCCAGCAGCTGCAAAATGCGAAAATGCAGGCTGACGCGTCACGTTCTGCGCTGAAGCAGGGCGAGGATCTCAAACCGGTCTTCGATAAAGTGTATGAGAAAGTAGTGACGAAACCGTCTGAAGCGATACAACCGCTGATTCCGGCCGCGCAGGTCTTCACTCAGCAGCTGGTTCAGGTCGGGGATTTCATCTCGCAGCAGGGGACACAGGTGAGCTTTGTTGCCAACGGCATTCAGTTCCCAACCTCGCAGCAGGCAAGTCAGTACAATACGCTGATTGGGCCGCTGGCCGCCCAGCACCAGGCCTTTAGCCAGGCGTGGGGCGCAGCAGTCGCTGCCACAGAATAAACCGAAAAACCCCGCCTCAGGCGGGGTTTTTTTTCGGCATTCAGAAAATAACGCTTGTCATTCCTCTACCACATCGGTATAAATGTTCGCGTCGGTTTGTTACACAGACCTAAAGCAGTTTAGTAAAGCAGTCCAGATTGTTATCCATAGATACCCTTCGTAGTGACCCTTCCTTCATCGCTTAAAAATCTGTAACGCAATCCATCAAGCCGGAAGGCACAATATATTTGTTAATAAGGTAATTTCTATGTCTGCTAAAATGACTGGTCTGGTTAAATGGTTCAACGCTGATAAAGGTTTCGGCTTCATCACTCCTGACGATGGCTCTAAAGACGTGTTCGTACACTTCTCTGCTATCCAGAACGATGGCTACAAATCTCTGGACGAAGGTCAGAAAGTTTCCTTCACCATCGAAAGCGGCGCTAAAGGCCCAGCGGCTGGTAACGTTGTAAGCCTGTAAGCTTCCAACCCAGTAGCACAAAATTCAAAAACCCGCCTTCTGGCGGGTTTTTTCGTTTCTACTGTTGGATCTGCGGGTTAACGCAGTTCCTGTCTACTTTTCCAGCAAGCGCGGCTATCAGGTTTTCTACTGCCGTCGCCGCCATATTGTAGCGCGTCTCGTGGGTAGCAGAGCCGATGTGTGGCAGGGCGACGACGTTTGGCATGCTCAGCAGTGGGGAATCCACCGGAAGCGGCTCCTGCTCAAACACGTCCAGACCCGCGGCGTGGATATCGCCGCTTTGCAGCGCTTCAATCAGCGCCTGCTCATCCACCACCGGGCCGCGACCCGCGTTGATGAAGATGGCGGATTTCTTCATTTTTTCAAACGCTGATTTGCCAATCAGATGGCGCGTTTCATCCGTCAGCGGCAGGATCAGGCAAACAAAATCGGCTTCCTGCAGCAGCGTATCCAGCTCGCAGTAACGCGCGTTGAAGCGTTCTTCTGCTTCGCTGTGATGACGGCGCGCGTTATACAGAATCGGCATGTTGAAGCCGAAATGCGCGCGCTGCGCCAGCGCCAGCCCGATACGCCCCATACCCACGATGCCCAGCGTTTTGCCATGCACATCCACGCCGAACCAGTCCGGCCCAATGCTTTTCGTCCATTCGCCGGCTTTCACACGCTCGGCCACTTCCACCACGCGACGGGCCGTGCTGAGCACCAGCGCCATCAGCGTATCTGCCACGGTTTCCGTCAGGGCATGCGGCGTGTGCATCAGCAGGATTTTACGGGCGTTCAGGGCATCCACGTCGAAATTGTCATAACCCACGGAAACGGTTGAGGTAGCACGAAGCTTCGGCATTTTCTCCAGCAGGGCGACATCCACTTTTTCGCTTGAACCCAGCAGGCCTTCGGCGCTGGCGAACGCATCGGCGTGCTGCGCCACGGTCTCCGGGCTCAGGTTCTTCACCTGCGTAACGGTGAAGTGTTCTTCCAGGCGTTTCTGCAGATCTTCCGGCAGAGCTTTATACAAAATGACGGACGGCTTCATGCTAATCTCCGTTGATTTTTAAGGATTCAGGCGTGGCGTGCGCCGACGAGGTGCTGTTGATTATTAGCAGGCTTAACAATCAAAGTAAGCCACACGGAGGCGAAAAGCGCTACCCCCATAAAGATGTACGACGCGGATGGGCTGCCGGTCACACCGTTCAGGTAGCCGACGAACCAGGATCCGCAGAACGACCCCAGCGCGCCCATACTGTTAATCAATGCCATTGCACCGCCCGCGACGTTACGCGGCAGCATTTCCGGGATGATGGCAAAAAACGGACCGTACGGGGCGTACATGGCGGCACCGGCAATCACCAGCAGGGTATAAGAGGCCCAGAAGTGATTCGCGCCCACCGCCCACGAGCCGATGAAGGCGAAAGCGGCAATCAGCAGCAGCGGCCAGACAAACAGCTTGCGGTTTTGCAGCTTGTCCGACGCCCAGGAGACAACGATCATCGCGATGGTCGCCGCGAGATACGGTACGGAAGAGAGCCAGCCCACTTCCACCATGCCGAGGTTCTCGCCGCCGCTGCGGATAATCGACGGCAGCCACAGCACAAACCCGTACACGCCGATACTCCAGGTAAAGTACTGCGCGCAGAGCAGGATAACGTTGCGGGAGCGGAACGCTTCGCCGTAGTTGCGTACCGCCTTCAGCCCCTGCTGCTCTTTATCCAGCTGCGCCTGCAGCGCCGCTTTTTCATCTTCGGAAAGCCACTTCGCCTGGGCAGGCTTATCTTTTACCAGCACCCACCAGCAGAATGCCCAGATAATTGCGGGTACCCCTTCGATGATAAACATCTCGCGCCAGCCGAAGGACTGGATCAGGTAGCCGGAGACCACCGACATCCACAGTACGGTGACCGGGTTACCGAGGATCAGGAAGGTGTTCGCGCGTGAACGTTCAGATTTGGTAAACCAGTTGCTGATGTAAATCAGCATCGCCGGCATGACCGCTGCCTCAACGACGCCGAGAATAAAGCGAATGGCGGCCAGGGCAGGAATATTGTTCACCACGCCGGTCAGTGACGCGCAGGCGCCCCACAGGATCAGACAGATGAAGATCAGCTTACGCACGCTGCGGCGTTCCGCGTAAATCGCGCCGGGGATCTGGAAGAAGAAGTAGCCCAGGAAGAAAAGGGCACCCAGCAGGGATGAAATACCTTTGGTGATGCCGAGGTCTTCGGTGATCCCCGCCGCGGACGCGAAGCTGAAGTTGGCACGATCGAGGTACGCCAGGCTGTACGTGATAAACACGATTGGCATGATGTACCACCAGCGTTTTACTGCATTGGTCGAACTGTTCATAGGCTTGCCTCTGTTGTTGAGGTTGTTACCGCCGTTGTCTGTAGGGTACACGGTGGCTTAATTATTTGGTGTGGCATGCTGCCCTCACCCTGGCCCTCTCCCTCGCGGGAGAGGGAATTTAAACGCCGAGCTCTGCTCGCGTTGGCAATCCTTCGCTGTCGCCCTGCACCTGAATCGCCAGCGAGCCAATCTTATTGCCCCGCGCGACGGCCTGCTGCAGCGGTTTGCCTTCCAGCAGGGCGCTAATGACGCCTACGGCAAAGCCATCGCCCGCGCCGACGGTGTCGACAACGTTCTCAACCTTCACCGCCGCGACCGCGCCCTGTTCGCCGTCTGCCGTTTTGAACCATGCGCCATCGGCGCCGGTCTTCAGCACCACCGCTTTTACCCCTTGATTCAGATAGAAATCAGCAATGCCTTCCGGCGTATTTTCACCCGTCAGAATCATCCCCTCTTTCAGGCCCGGCAGAACCCAGTCAGCCTGGAACGCAAGGCGGTTCAGCTTCTCGACCATTTCCGCTTCGCTTTTCCACAGCACCGGGCGCAAATTCGGATCGAAAGAGATCGTTTTGCCCAGCGACTTCATGGTCGTTGCCGCATGGTCCAGCAGTTCATAGGAACTGTCAGAGAGCGCCGCCGCCACGCCGCTCAGGTGCAGATGGCGCGCGGAGGCAAAATAGCCGGCGTGGTAATCTTCCGTTGAGAGATGGCTTGCAGCCGAACCTTTGCGGAAATACTCCACGATGGGATCGGTTCCATTTTCGACCTTCGATTTAAGCTGAAAGCCGGTAGGAAAGCGTCCGTCCAGGGTGACGCCTGCGGCATCAATATTCTCTTTTTTCAGCGAGTCGAGAACGAAATGGCCAAAGCTGTCATCTCCCACGCGGCTGACCCAGCCGACGTTCAGACCGAGACGCGCCAGGCCGGTCGCGACGTTCAGCTCTGCGCCCGCTACGCGTTTGATAAAGTGCTCTACCGCGCTCAGTTCGCCCGTTTCGGTCGCGACAAACATCGCCATAGCCTCGCCGATCGTGATGACATCCAGCGTCTTGTGCATGATTTACTCCTCGCGCAGCAGGTTGACGTAATGACGGGTAACGGCGGTTAAATCCGCCCCTTCCAGCGGGAACTCAATACCGCGCGGAGCATCTGCAGGCAGCTGGCCGAGCAGATCCAGCCAGCGCGCGTCTGCGCGGTCCGGCGCCACGGCGCGGAAGTTATCTTTATGCGGCACGGCGGCTTTAACGTGGATATAGCTCACCGCAGGGGCCAGGTGACGTGCGGCCTCTTCGGGGGAGTCGCCGACCCACAGCCAGTTGCCCATGTCGAAGGTCAGCGTGACGGGCAACGCCATTTCCCGACAGGCGGCCTGGAAGCGCCGCATGGGCGCGAGCTGCCCGCAGTCGGTCTGATCGTTCTCCACAACAAGCGCCATACCGCTGGCATTCAGCAGGGCGCGCAGGGCCTCGAGAGGCTGTGTGTCGCTGAAATGGCCGAGGGAAACCTTCAGCCACAGGGCGTTAAGGGTGTTTGCCTCAGAGAGATAGCGGGGCAGGTCCGGGTTAAGGGTGCCGTCGGGCATAAACAGGGCGGCGGGCGCGGAGTAGCACGCCAGCAGACCCATTAGCTCGATGGATTCGCTCAGTGCAGGCAGCGCCAGCAGCTCTTCGCTGTTAAACAGTTCGCGGCGGATCTCCACGCCGTCTGCCCCTGCGCCTGCAATAACGGGGAGCATCGCCCGCTGACCGCCTGCCTGTCGCACCTGTTCCGCGCCATACGCGGCGGTGACCACCATGATTTTCCTGCCCATCTTCGGACTCCATCGCAACATATGAATACTATTACGCTAGATGGAACCGGTTCCAAAGAAAAGATCAGGATGTCGAATTTATGATCGCTATCACAAGGGGGAATTAACGGGCGGTGGAGCCGCGAACGATCAGCTCGCCGGAGAAGACCTGCTCGCGTACGGCATCGCGGGTGCCTTCAATACGACGAATCACTTGTTCTACAGCGGCATAGCCAATCTGCCAGGTGGGTTGTTTAAGGGTCGTAATACCTACGCCAGCCAGCTCCGCCCACTCCAGTTCATCAAAGCCCAGCAGACCGATATCGCTGCCCCAGTGCAGGCCAATGCGCTTGAGCGAGCGGGCGACCTGAAGCGTCAGCGCCCCGTTGGCGGAGATAACGGCTTTGCGCATCCCGCGATGGCGGGTATGGAACTGGCGCAGGGTGTTGTCGATCTGGTCGGCTTCGTGAAGCGGCGTTTCGGCATTTTCGGCGATCGCACCGGGATAACGCGCAAGCGTGGCGCGAAATGCCGCCAGGCGGTCGCGTCGGGTATTTACCATGCCCAGCGGTTCGCTCAGGAAAAGAATCGCTTCGAAGCCCTGTTCGATCAGGTGCTCGGTCGCGGTTGTGGCTGCCTGGGTGTTATCCAGCCCGACGACATCGCAGGCGAATTCCGGGATTTTACGGTCGATGAGGACCATTGGCAGGGAGGACTGCTGCAGGCGGTTCAGGCCCTCTTCACGCATGCCTACTGCGTTAACCACAATCCCTTCCACCTGGTAGCTGCGCAGCAGATCGAGGTAGTGCAGTTCCTGGTCGACTTCGTTGTTGGTATTACAGACCAGCGGCGTGAAGCCCTTCTCGCGGCAGGCGGCCTCGATACCGCTGAGGACGTTGACGGAGTAAGGGTTGGTGATATCGGCGATAATAAGGCCGATCAAACGGGTGCGACCGCGTTTGAGCCCGCGCGCCATCAGGCTGGGACGATAGTCGAGATCGGCAATGGCCTGTTCAATTCGCGCCAGCAATGCGTCGGACAGCAGATGTTTCTCGCCGTTAAGGTAGCGCGAAATGCTGGTTTTACCGGTTTTGGCGGCTTTCGCCACGTCGCTGATGGTGGCCCGGGCTGGTTTGCTCATCACTGATTTCCCTGAATTTAGTGAGAATACCTTAGCGGGAAAATCAACGATGGCAAGTGGTTCATGCCGGGGTGTGCGGTCTGTTGCCCTCACCCCGGCCCTCTCCCTCGGGGATTACTGAATCGGGCTCAACGTAATCTCTACGCGACGGTTTTGCGCTTTACCTTCCGCCGTGCTGTTGCTGGCGATAGGGTTGGCAGGGCCCATGCCGCTGGTGCGGATGCGGTTTGCTTCAACGCCCTGGGTTATCAGGGAGCTGGCCACGGAATCGGCACGCTGCTGAGACAG
Source organism: Enterobacter sp. 04-C-12-SI-ECC (assembly GCF_047530715.1). Taxonomy (NCBI): domain Bacteria; kingdom Pseudomonadati; phylum Pseudomonadota; class Gammaproteobacteria; order Enterobacterales; family Enterobacteriaceae; genus Enterobacter; species Enterobacter sp. 04-C-12-SI-ECC. Next base: position 22,455 of record NZ_JBLKDI010000013.1, on the reverse strand, counting down.
ACGCATGTTCAGATCCTGGCTGCCGGTGCTGTCGGTGTAGCCAATCACGTTCACGGCGGTCTTGTTGTACTCTTTCAGCACCATCGCCACGCCGGTAAGGGTGTTCGCGCCCGCAGGTTTCAGCGTGGCGCTGCTGCTGTCAAAGGTCACGTTGTTCGGCATGTTCAGGATGATGTTATCGCCGCTGCGGGTGACGCTCACGCCGGTTCCCTTCATTTTGTCGCGCAGTTTTGCTTCCTGCACGTCCATGTAATAACCGACGCCGCCGCCCAGCGCCGCACCTGCCGCTGCGCCAATCAGCGCACCTTTGCCGCGGTCTTTCTTGGAGGAGGAGAGCGCCCCAACGCCTGCGCCGACCAGCGAGCCGATACCTGCGCCGATTCCGGATTTACCCGCTTCGCGCTCACCGGTGTAAGGGTTGGTTGTGCAGCCTGAAACAGCCAGTGCACCGCTCACCAGAGCGGCAATAACGAGTACGCGTTTTTTCATCTTCTTTCCTTAATCCTTTTTATTCTTTGCCACGGCGAGCGTGGCAGTTGATTATGACGTCCAGATACGGAGAAAATTCCGGGTATAACTCTGAAATTTGTGACAAACCATAAACGGCCTCAACGAGAAGGCCGTAAACCTGCACGCAACCAGGAGCGCACGCTTGAGCACCTCAACAAAAACCATTCTGACCGCCGCCCACTGGGGGCCGATGCTGGTCGAAACCGATGGCGAAAATGTTCTGTCGTCCCGTGGGGCACTGCCAACGCAACATCCCAATTCGTTACAGACCGTCGTACGCGATCAGGTGCACAGCAAAACGCGCGTGCGCTGGCCGATGGTGCGCAAAGGTTTTCTGGCCTCGCCGGATAAGCTGCAGGGGATCCGTGGTCAGGATGAGTTTGTTCGCGTGAGCTGGGACGATGCGCTGGCGCTGATCCATACGCAGCATAAGCGCATTCGCGACAGCTATGGCCCATCGTCCATTTTTGCCGGCTCCTATGGCTGGCGCTCGAACGGCGTGCTGCACAAGGCCTCGACCCTGCTGCAGCGCTACATGAGCCTGGCCGGGGGCTATACCGGTCATCTGGGAGACTATTCGACCGGCGCGGCGCAGGCGATCATGCCGTACGTCGTGGGAGGAAACGAAGTGTACCAGCAGCAGACCAGCTGGCCGCTCGTGCTGCAGCACTCCGACGTGGTGGTGCTGTGGAGCGCCAACCCGCTGAACACGCTGAAAATTGCCTGGAATGCCAGCGACGAGCAGGGGATGGGGTATTTCGACGCGCTGCGCAAAAGCGGCAAACGCATCATCTGCATTGATCCGATGCGTTCTGAAACCATGGATTTCTTCGGCGACAGCGCCGAGTGGATTGCTCCTCATATGGGCACCGACGTGGCGATGATGCTGGGTATCGCCCATACGCTGGTGGAGAACGGCTGGCACGACCGCGATTTCCTCGCCCGGTGCACCTCCGGCTTCGACAAATTCGCCGACTACCTGACGGGCGAATCTGATGGGGTAGTGAAAACGGCAGAGTGGGCCGCGGAAATTTGTGGCGTTCCAGCCGCTAAAATCCGCGAACTGGCGGCACTGTTCCGTAAAAATACCACGATGTTAATGTCCGGCTGGGGGATGCAGCGCCAGCAGTTCGGCGAGCAGAAACACTGGATGCTGGTGACGCTTGCCGCGATGCTAGGACAGATTGGTACGCCGGGCGGCGGTTTTGGTCTTTCCTATCATTTTGCGAACGGCGGTAACCCAACGCGTAAAGCGGCGGTGCTGGCGTCCCTGCAAGGCTCGGTGCAGGGCGGCGTGGATGCCGTGGATAAAATCCCGGTGGCACGAATCGTTGAAGCCCTGGAAAACCCGGGCGGTTTTTATCAGCATAACGGTCTGGACCGCCACTTCCCGGACATTAAGTTTGTCTGGTGGGCGGGCGGGGCAAACTTCACGCACCATCAGGATACCAATCGCCTGATCCGCGCCTGGCAAAAGCCGGAGCTGGTGGTGATTTCCGAGTGCTTCTGGACCGCCTCGGCCAAACATGCCGATATCGTGCTGCCGGCGACCACGTCGTTTGAGCGTAACGATCTCACCATGACCGGCGATTACAGCAACCAGCATATGGTGCCGATGAAGCGCGTGGTGGCCCCGCGTGATGAAGCGCGTGATGATTTTGACGTGTTTGCTGAACTGAGCGAGCTCTGGGAAGCGGGCGGTCGCGAACGCTTTACCGAAGGGAAAAATGACCTGCAGTGGCTGGAGAGTTTCTACCAGATCGCCGGACAGCGCGGTGCGGCGCAGGGCGTGACGCTTCCGCCATTTGCTGAATTCTGGGAGGCGAACCAGATTCTCGAAATGCCGGAAAGCGAACAGAACGCCCGATTTGTCCGTTTCGCCGATTTCCGTCGCGACCCGGAAAACCATCCGCTGAAAACCGAGAGCGGCAAGATTGTGATCTACAGCGAGCGCATCGCCAGCTTTGGATATGCCGATTGTCCGCCACACCCTTCGTGGCTGGAGCCGGACGAGTGGCACGGCAACGCTCAGCCGGAGCAACTGCAGGTGCTGTCTGCCCATCCGGCGCATCGTCTGCACAGTCAGCTTAACTACACCTCTCTGCGCGAGCAGTATGCGGTCGCCGGGCGGGAGCCAATTACGCTGAATACTTTTGACGCCAAAGCGCGTGGGATTGCGGACGGTGACGTGGTGCGCGTCTGGAACGCACGTGGACAGGTGCTGGCAGGGGCGGTGGTCAGCGACGGGATTAAGCCAGGCGTGATCTGTATTCATCAGGGCGCATGGCCCGACCTTGAGCCCACCGAAGGTGGGATCTGTAAAAACGGGGCGGTTAACGTGCTGACCAAAGATCTCCCCAGCTCGAAGCTGGGGAATGGTTGCGCAGGGAACACGGCGCTGGCCTGGGTAGAGAAATATCAGGGCCCGGCGCTTACCTTAACGGCGTTTGATCCGCCTGCCAGCTCATGATCCACGTCGGGTGTTGGGTGTCATCCTGCCAGGCGCTGTCTTCAATGCGAAAGCCCTGAGCATGATAGAAATTCACCGCCCGGACGTTTTTCTGATACACCTCCAGGGTTAAGTGCGGGAAGCGCTGTTGAACATGGTTCAGCAGCGCGCGCCCGATGCCTTTTCCGATATACGCTGGCGTAACGAACAGCGCCCCCACAAACTGCGACTGTATGACGCTGATAAAACCGCGCGGCGTGCCGTTCTCCTCCCAGACCCAGGTTTCGGCGGCGGGAAGGTATTCATCCCGCACCAGCGCTTCGTTCGCTTTCCAGTAGTCGGCGTCGATAAACGGATGCGCCTCGGTGGTGCTCTCAAGCCACAGTCTCAGGAGCTGAGCGGTATTCTCACTGTGCCATTTGCGGATCATGGTTGCCCTCCGGGTGGCAGATGCAGCCCGTAATATGGTCATTGACCAGCCCGCAGGCTTGCATAAAGGAGTAACAGATGGTGGTGCCCACAAACTTGAAGCCGCGTTTTTTCAGCGCTTTCGACAGGGCATCCGAGGCGGGGGTCGAAGTTGGGATATCTGCAAGCGTGGCGGCCCGCGTCACCTTCGGCTCGTTATCCACAAACGACCAGACAAATGCTGAGAAGGGTTCGCCGTTTTGCTCCATCGCCAGATAAGCCCGCGCGTTACCGATAATGGCCTGAATTTTACCGCGATGGCGGATGATACCGGGATTCAGAACCAGCCTTTCCACGTCGTCGTCGGTCATGGCGGCTACCGCAGCCGGATTGAACCGGTGGAAGGCGTTGCGGTAGTTCTCACGCTTTTTCAGAACGGTGATCCACGACAGACCGGCCTGCTGGCCTTCGAGGCAAATCATTTCAAACAGTTTTTCACCGTCGGTTTCCGGTACGCCCCATTCCTTGTCGTGATAATCGATATAAAGCTGATCCTGGCTTACCCAACCGCAACGTTGCATAGGTCATCTCCCTTCCTGATACGATAAACGCAAAAATTTCAATCTGCCCGGCTTGACGTGTCTGCTAAAGAGACAATAGTTAATACAGGGCTATATGCCCAATACCTCTTCGAACAATGACATATATCGCCGAACTCGGCTCTTTCTGGAGTCGCTTTGATGATGATAAAAAAAATCAGTGGTCGCCATGCTGCTTCTGGCCTGGTGGGCGTTTCAGCCTGCCTGCTTATATGTAACACCGCTTTTGCGTGGCAACAGGAATATATCGTTTCAGATGCACAAAGTAATACGACAGAACGCTATACATGGGACGCCGATCACCAACCTCGTTATGAAGATATTCTCGCGGAGCGTATTAACCATTCGCAGAATGCTGCGGGCTTTGCGCTGAACGACCCATCCGGGTCGGATGCGGAAACCGTTCTGAGCGTTGGCTGGAATTTTCCCGTGGCGGGGCATATCACAACCGGGCCGGTCATGGCGTGGCGCACAGAGGGCACTCCACCCTCAACGGTAAATACGTTTAGTGATACAACCACCGCGCAGTCGCTTACCGAACCCCTCTGGCATGCCAGCGTGAACTCGCTGGGGTGGCGTGTTGATACCCAGTACGGCGATTTACACCCCTGGGCGAAGATCAGTTACAACCAGCAGTCGGAGGAAGAATATTTATATACCCTGGGCTTAAGCGCCAAATTTTAGGGTTGTTAGTTTTTTAAACGCTGCGGTAACATATTTAATACAATAACGGCGAGGGGTGTGGTGATAGTGGTCACTCACCTTTAAACGTTTTCTTCTCCGGCAAGGTCGTTCATTCCCGCTTCCAGGCATTTCATTCCGTTTCTCCTGCATTTCATGCCGTTTTACCCCTGGCGTTTTGGGGTTTTGTTTATCGTGTCCTCAGCGAATTTCCTTAATTTCTCTTGCAGGATACTGCCATGAACACCTCAACCTATAACCGCACGCGCTGGCTGACGCTATTCGGCACCATCATCACCCAGTTCGCACTGGGTTCGGTCTATACCTGGAGTCTGTTTAACAGCGCCTTGTCTGATAAGATCGGCGCGCCGATAAGCCAGGTGGCATTCTCCTTCGGCTTACTGAGTCTTGGATTAGCGATTTCCTCTTCCGTGGCGGGCAAACTTCAGGAACGCTTCGGCGTGAAGCGCGTGACCATGGCCTCCGGCATTCTGCTGGGCCTGGGCTTTTTCCTGACGGCGCATTCCAGCAACCTGATGATGCTGTGGCTGAGCGCCGGCGTGCTGGTGGGGCTGGCGGACGGCGCAGGTTACCTGCTGACGCTGTCGAACTGCGTGAAGTGGTTCCCGGAGCGTAAAGGCTTAATCTCCGCGTTTGCTATCGGCTCCTATGGCCTGGGCAGCCTTGGCTTTAAATTTATCGACTCTCAACTGCTGGCGTCCGTTGGCCTCGAAAAAACGTTCATGATCTGGGGGGCTATTGTCCTGGTGATGATTCTGTTTGGCGCCACGCTGATGAAAGATGCCCCGCAGCAGGAAGTGAAAACCGTTAACGGCGTGGTGGAGAATGATTTCACCCTCGCGCAGTCCATGCGTAAACCGCAGTACTGGATGCTGGCGGTGATGTTCCTGACGGCATGCATGAGCGGTCTGTATGTCATCGGCGTGGCAAAAGATATCGCGCAGGGGATGGTAAAACTGGATGCCGCGACGGCGGCGAATGCGGTGACGGTCATCTCCATTGCTAACCTCTCGGGTCGTCTGGTGCTCGGTATCCTGTCTGACAAAATCGCCCGCATCCGCGTGATTACGCTGGGGCAGGTCATCTCTCTGGTAGGCATGGCGGCGCTGCTGTTTGCTCCGCTGAACGAGGCGACCTTCTTTGCGGCGATTGCCTGCGTCGCCTTTAACTTCGGCGGCACCATTACCGTTTTCCCGTCGCTGGTAAGCGAGTTCTTCGGCCTCAACAATCTGGCGAAAAACTACGGCGTCATTTATCTCGGCTTCGGGATCGGCAGTATCTGCGGTTCGCTGATTGCTTCCCTGTTCGGCGGGTTCTACGTGACCTTCTGCGTGATATTTGCCTTGCTGATAATTTCCCTGGCGCTGTCCACGACGATTCGCCAGCCGCAGCGCGAGATGTTAAGCGAAGCGCATGCGTAACGCCTGATGCACCCGTTGTAAAAAAGCGCCCGAGGGCGCTTTTTTTATTTAGCATAAAAACGTAATTAATTGTAACATAAGGAACGGCGGATAAATATGGCGAAGCATTACGCTGCTTTATGAATTGGCAAAAATAATAAATCAATTATATTGATTTATTCCTAATGAAAAGGGTGTTTTTACCCGTTGTTTTATAGCTTTATGATTTTTCTTATTTTTAAGCTCACCTGAAAATTAGCTTTATTTATTCTAATTTTAAAATCTGATTTTCGCTCTATATACTCCATTCCCTCACAGAATGCAGGTTATTCCTAAGGATGCGTTCTGTCATCTCTCGACATAAATGGAGTTTTTAATGAAAAAGGTTATTTTTGCACTGTCTGCTCTCGCTGTTGTTTCCACTTCTGCTTTCGCGGCTGAGTCTGGTGACGGCACCATCAAATTCACTGGCGAAATCGTTGACGCGCCATGCGTAGTTTCTACTGACACTCAGAACCAGGAAGTTGTGTTGGGTCAGGTTAAGAAATCAGTCTTCAAAGCGGTTGGCGACAAGTCTGTTTCCAAACCTTTCCAGATCAAACTGGAAGATTGCGATATTTCCAGCAAAACCAAAGTTAACGTGAGCTTCAATGGCGTAGCGGATGCAGACGACGCGAAACTGGTTTCTGTAAGCACTGAAGCAGGCGCAGCATCTGGCGTGGGCATTGGTATCTACGACAACGCAAACCAGCTGGTTGATATGAACAGCGGTAAATCCACCACCACGCTGTCTGCTGGCCAGACCGTGCTGTACTACACCGCTAACTACGTTGCGACCAAAGCTGCTGTAACTACCGGTTACGGCAACGCAGAAGTTGACTTCAACCTGTCCTACGAATAATCGAATTTTCGTTAATACAGACAATCACAATGGCAACGGAAACCCCGTTGCCATTTTTTCCAGCGGAGACTCAGGGAGAGAATCATGAACCGCTCACGTTTGATATCTTGCGCAGCACTGGCGCTGGCGCTGATTGCTCAAAACAGTTTTGCAGGCGGCGTGGCATTAAGCAGCACGCGCGTTATTTATGACGGCAGCAGAAAGGAAGCTTCTCTGACGGTCAATAATAAAAGTACCACGGATGAATTCCTTATCCAGTCATGGATTGATGATGCTAGCGGTAATAAAAAGACGCCATTTATCATCACCCCGCCATTATTTAAATTAAGCCCGACGAAAAATAACGTCTTACGTATTGTGAATACGTCTAATACGTTACCGCAGGATCGTGAATCTGTTTACTGGGTTAACGTGAAGGCGATTCCTGCCAAAAGTGAAAACGCAGAGAATAAAAACGTGCTGCAAATTGCCGTGCGTACCCGCTTAAAACTGTTCTATCGCCCGGCGGGCCTGAAAGGCAACAGCATGGACGGCTGGAGCAAACTGAAGTTTACAAGTGCAGGGGCTAACCAGATCAAAGTGGAAAACCCATCCGCCTTTAACCTGACGTTTAATAAATTTTATGCCAACGGCCGCGAAATTGAGAAAGCGGGAATGGTTCCGGCGAAAGGCTCATTAAATATTGAACTGCCAGCCAACTCCGGCAAGGTAAGCGAAGTTAAATACAACATTATTAATGACTTCGGTACGGCTGGCGACATGCTTACACAGCGCGTTAATTAACACGTTTTAAAGGTTTATTACTATGCCATGGACGCATCTTCCTCTGGTCAATAAGACCCCGCGTTTCCCGCTCTCTGCGCTTGCGCTGATGATCGCGGGTACGCTCCCCGCCTATGCGGGAACATTTAACCCGCGCTTTCTGGAGGATGTGCCGGGTATTGATCAGCACGTTGACCTTTCAATGTATGAATCCAATAAAGCCGAACAGCTGCCGGGTAAATACCGCGTGTCGGTAGTGGTCAACGATAAAAAAATGGAGTCGCGCACCCTGGAGTTTAAGGCCGCGACAGAGGCGCAGCGCGCAAAAATGGGTGAGTCCCTGGTGCCGTGCTTAAGCCGCGTGCAGCTTGAGAATATGGGCGTGCGCATTGATAGCTTCCCGGCGTTGAAAATGGCGCCGCCGGAAGCCTGCGTCGCTTTTGATGACATTATTCCTCAGGCCGCCAGCCATTTCGATTTTGCGGATCAGACGTTAATCATGAGCTTCCCGCAGGCCGCGATGAAGCAGACCGCGCGCGGTACGGTGCCGGAATCACAGTGGGACGAGGGGGTGAATGCCCTGCTGGTGGATTATAACTTCACCGGCAGCAACGCCAGCTATGACGCGCATGACAGCGATTCCAGCTATAACAGCGACAGTTACTATCTGAACCTGCGCAGCGGCGTGAACCTGGGGGCGTGGCGGTTACGTAACTACAGCACCTGGACGCGAAACGATGGCAATAACCGATGGGATAACATCGGCACCTCGTTAAGCCGTGCCATTGTGCCGTTGAAATCACAGCTGACGTTAGGGGATACCTCCACAGCCGGTGATATTTTTGACAGCGTTCAGATGCGCGGCGCGCAGCTAACCTCTGATGAAGAAATGCTGCCTGACAGTCAGCGCGGGTTTGCGCCCGTTATCCGCGGTATTGCCAAAAGCAACGCCGAAGTTACCGTTGAGCAGAACAACTACGTGATTTACCGTACGTTTGTTCAGCCAGGCGCGTTTGAAATTAATGATCTGTACCCAACCTCGAACAGCGGCGACCTGACGGTCACCATTAAAGAGGCGGACGGCAGCGAGCAGAAGTTTGTTCAGCCGTTCTCCGCGGTGGCGATCCTTCAGCGTGAAGGCCATCTCAAGTACAGCCTCTCTGCCGGGGAATACCGCGCCGGGAACTACAGCAGCGCCGAGCCGAAGTTCGGGCAGCTGGACGCCATGTACGGTCTGCCGTACGGCTTTACCGTTTACGGTGGTTCGATCTTCTCGGAAAACTATTACTCACTGGCGGGGGGATTAGGTAAAAACTTCGGCTATATCGGTGCGGTCTCCATCGACGTAACCCAGGCGAAAAGCAACCTGGCCAATGACGATAGTTCGGAAGGTCAGTCTTATCGCTTCCTCTACTCCAAGAGCTTTAACAGCGGCACCGATTTCCGTCTGCTGGGTTACAAGTATTCGACCAGCGGCTATTACACCTTCCAGGAAGCGACGGATGTCCGTAGCGATGCGGACAGCTCGTATAGCCAGTACCACAAGCGTAGCCAGATCCAGGGCAACGTGACGCAACAGCTGGGCACCTGGGGCTCGGTCTATTTCAACGTCACGCAGCAGGACTACTGGAACGATGAAGGTAAGCAGCGTTCGCTAAATGCCGGTTATAACGGCCGTATTGGTCGCGTGAACTACAGCATTGCCTACACCTGGACGAAAAGCCCGGAGTGGGATGAGAGCGATCGTCTGCTGTCCTTCTCCATGTCGATTCCGCTGGGACGTGCATGGAGTAACTACCATCTCACCACCGATCAGCATGGCCGCACAAACCAGCAGCTGGGCGTCAGCGGTGCCGTGCTGGAAGACCGCAACCTGAACTATAGCGTGCAGGAAGGCTACGGCAGCAACGGCGAGGGTAACAGCGGCAGCGTGAACCTGGATTACCAGGGCGGCGTAGGAAGTGCCAGCCTGGGCTACAACTACAACCGTGATGGTCAGCAGGTGAACTACGGCCTGCGCGGCGGCGTGATTGCCCACAGTGAAGGCGTTACGCTTTCCCAGCCGCTGGGCGAGTCGATGGCCATTATCTCTGCACCGGGCGCACGCGGTGCGCACGTTATTAACAACGGCGGTGTGGAAGTGGACTGGATGGGTAACGCGGTGGTGCCGTACCTCACGCCGTACCGTGAAACGGAAGTCTCACTGCGAAGCGACAGCCTGAACAGCCAGGTTGACCTGGACACCGCCTCCGTCAACGTCGTGCCGACGCGCGGCGCGATTGTCCGGGCGCGTTTCGACACCCGCGTGGGCTATCGCGTGCTGATGAACCTGACGCAGGCGAATGGCAAAGCGGTACCGTTTGGTGCGACCGCCACGCTGTTGGATACCAAAAAAGAGTCCAGCAGTATCGTGGGTGAAGACGGCCAGCTTTATATCAGCGGGATGCCGGAGAAAGGTGCGCTCCAGGTGAACTGGGGTAAAGACCAGGCACAGCAATGCCGCGTGGCGTTTACGCTACCGGAACAACAGGATAATACCGGCGTGGTGATGGCGAATGCCGTCTGCCGGTAACAGGGAAGGATACGATTATGTTGAAAAAGTTAATTACGATTGCTGGCCTGTTGGGTGGGTCAGCATTGTTTGCCGGGCAGGCCATGGCTGCGGCAGACTGGGGACCGTGTTCGCCTAATGGTGGCACACATGAATTTTCTGCCAATATCAGCCAAACAATAACTGACACATCACGAAATGTATCCGGGAGTATATTTCCTGATTTTTATAGCTGGTCTTTATCGGGTGGCTATCAGGCTACTTGTGAATGTCCACCAGGTACTGAAGGGATGGCAATTTACTATTCAGCAAAATCACCGTTAACGCCAGGGCATACAGAAGGAACAGATCAGTATTACGTTGTTAATAACAATATTCAGATAAATGCAAAAATATGGGTTGCTGGTGGACATGGGCTCTCTGCAGTGCCATTTACTAATCTGGATGTGCTGGCAGGTAATGGCAGAGGTGCCTGCGATGTAGATGGCGCTCCTTTAACATTTGTTACGGGAGCTACTGGGGCGATGTCATTGTATATAAACAAACCTTTTGTTGGTCAGTTAGACATTCCGTCAACAAAGATAGCAGAGTTATATGCTTCAAAAAAGGCAAACGTGTACGGTTCAACACCAATGGCATCGGTATATCTGAGTGGTCAAATTACTGTCCCTCAGGGCTGCGAACTCTCCAGCGGCAGCACGCTTGAAATCCCCTTTGGTGAATTTAAGGCCAGTGATTTTAAAGATCGCAAAGGCCAAATTGCCAAGAACGCGACGATTTTTACCAAAGAGTTGCAGTTTAAATGCACCAATATTTCCGATGGCGTAAAGATCTTCCTACATATTGAGGGCATGCCAAACGCCAATGATTCGAACGCTATCGACATGGGGAACCCGGATATTGGTGCCGTTATTAAAGGCGAAAACGGTAAGATTTTGGTGCCTAATGATATCAACGCGAATCAGGAGCTGAGCGTAACGACTCTTGTTGACGAGACGCACCGCACTGCCTCGGCGAAAATTTCGGCTTACCCCATCAGCACCACCGGCAAATTGCCGGCCGCCGGGGAGTTCGAAGGGATCGCCACCATGCGTATTGATGTGGAGTAAGCCGGATGAAAACAATGAATGCGTTTTTGCCAGCGTGTTTGCTGCTCACCGCATCAGCGATGGCGGCGCCGGTAAATATCGGTTCCGCAGGGGATATCCACTTTACCATCACCATTAAGGCGGCCACCTGCGAGCTGGAAAACGACAGTATTGACGTCGATATGGATACCGTGGTGCTCCAGCGCCCGGTAAAAGTGGGTAAAGAGCTTAACCAGAAAAGCTTTAGCATCGGCTTGAAAGACTGCGCGTATGCCACTAAGGCCTACGTCACGATGGACGGTACGCCAGATGCGACAAACGCTTCACTCTTTGCCCTGGACAGCGGCGGCGCGACGGGCGTGGCGTTAAAAATTAAAACGTCGGGCGGGGTACAGCAGCTCCCCTCCAGTACCGATTCTACGCCCGTGGAGCATACCATCTGGTTTGATGGTACGAACAAGCTGAACTATATCGCCAGCTACGTGCCTGTTAAACCGGATGCCACCGTGGGCGCGGCAAATGCGACGGTGAATTTTAGCGTGGTATACGAGTAATCACCGAGGGCCAGTTCGCTGGCCCTTTGCCCATTTTCCGGGGTTGCATCAGCGTACGGCTTCTCCAGACGCGGTTTTTTTGTAAAAATCTTCCTCGATCACACTCTCTGCTGCCACTTTTCTCTCCCGCTGTGGTCTACTTACCGCGCTTGTAGACGTTTCTCATAACGCTTCCTGACGCATTTACTTACTCTGTCCGCTTTCTGTTTGAGATTCGGCGGGTCTTTATACCCCTTCCCCCAGGGTTGTTTGCATGAAATATATTAGGTCTCTTACCCAGCAACGTTTGTGTCTGATGCTGGCTGTCTATATCGGTTTGTTTCTGAATGGCGCGGTGCTGTTCAGAAGAGTGGAAGGTTATTTTGAGCACCTCACCGTAAGAAATGGAATTTTTGCCGCGATTGAAGTGTTCGGCTCCATCCTCGCCACATTCTTCCTGTTACGCCTGCTCTCACTTTTTGGCCGACGTACATGGCAAATTCTGGCCTCGCTGGTGGTGATTATCTCTGCCGCCGCAAGTTATTACATGACATTTATGAACGTGGTCATTGGCTACGGTATCGTTGCCTCAGTGATGACCACGGACATCGACCTCTCGAAAGAGGTGGTGGGTCAAGGGTTCATCATATGGACGATTTTGACCTGCCTGATCCCGCTCTTCTTTATCTGGAGTAATACCTGCCGTTATACCCTGTTACGCCAGCTGCGTACCCGGGGACAGCGCATCCGCAACGTCGCCGTCGTTCTGCTGGCGGGCCTGCTGGTGTGGGCGCCGATTCGCCTGATGGAAAAACAGCAAAAACGGATCGAAAAAGCAACGGGCGTGGATATGCCGAGCTATGGCGGCGTGGTGGCTAACTCGTATCTGCCGTCCAACTGGCTGTCCGCGTTAGGTCTTTACGCCTGGGCGCAGGCGGACGAATCCAGCGATGTGAAATCGCTGATTAACCCGACCAAAAAGTTCACCTACCAGGCGCCGGCTGACGGGCTGGATGATACTTACGTAGTCTTTGTCATAGGTGAAACGACGCGCTGGGATCATATGGGTATCCTCGGTTATGACCGCGATACCACGCCGAAACTGGCGCAGGAGAAGAATCTGGTGGCTTACCGCGGCTATTCCTGCGATACCGCCACGAAGCTCTCGTTGCGCTGTATGTTTGTGCGTGAAGGCGGGGCGAGCGATAACCCGCAGCGTACCCTCAAAGAGCAAAACGTCTTTGCCGTGCTGAAGCAGCTTGGATTTAGCTCCGATCTGTTCGCCATGCAAAGTGAGATGTGGTTCTACACCAACACGCTGGCAGATAACATCGCGTATCGTGAGCAGATAGGTGCCGAGCCTCGCAACCGCGGGAAAAACGTTGACGACATGCTGCTGCTTGAGGAGATGTCCCAGTCTCTGAAGAATCACCCGCAGGGCAAACATCTCGTCATTCTGCATACCAAAGGGTCGCATTACAGTTATTACCAGCGTTACACGCGCGATTTCGCGAAATGGCAGCCTGAGTGCGTAGGCATTAATAAAGACTGCAGCAAGCAGGAGCTGATCAACGCCTACGATAACTCGGTACTGTATGTGGATACCTTCCTGAGCCGCGTGATTGACCAGCTGCGTGATAAAAAAGCGATTGTTATCTACGCCGCAGACCACGGTGAGTCCATTAATGAGAAAGAGCACCTGCACGGTACGCCGCGCAAGCTGGCACCGCCGGAGCAGTTCCGCGTGCCGATGATCATGTGGATGTCGGATAAGTATCTTGAAAATCCGGAGAAAGCGAAGATGTTTGCTCAGCTTAAGAAAGAGGCGGAAATGAAGGTGCCGCGTCGTCACGTTGAGCTGTACGACACCATTATGGGTTGCCTCGGCTATACCTCACCGAACGGTGGGATTAACGAAAACAACAACTGGTGTAAACTCCCTGATAACACCGCAAAAGCCGCGCAGTAGCTGCTCTGGCGAGAATATCGCCAGTTGAATGGCTTTTTGAAAATAAGGGATTGACGGGGGCGCACCTCAGCAGTAAGATGCGCTCCGCATTCGGCGAGTAGCGCAGCTTGGTAGCGCAACTGGTTTGGGACCAGTGGGTCGGAGGTTCGAATCCTCTCTCGCCGACCACATTCTGAAAAGGGCTAACCGCAAGGTTAGCCCTTTTTGCATTAACGGCTTACTCATCCTGATTCAGTAAAATGCCCCTTATCCCCGCTTCTTCCTGCCTGTTAACGATTTTGTGACATAATCCATTGTATTTTTTTATATATAGATTGATCTTTTTTCGCGTTGCTTATGGATAACCTCAGCATTTTTCGCTGTGCGTTTTAACGTTCGCGGTATTTAGTGCTCAGATAATCACCATTCTGCAAGAAAATTTACCCATTCTGAATAAAAGTTAATCACTGATTGTTGCGAAATATGAAGATATTTGTGCTGCAAGTTGGCGAGTAGCATAAATTTCCCTGCTGAAAACTGGCGTTCAGGGTTTTTTTAATCTTTGTTTGCGGTTTCTCACACTCGGCGCAAATCCCCGTCACCTGTATTGACGTTTTCACATTCTGTTGACAGATTGTAGGGCATGAGGGGCATTTCAGGGACGATCTGCGCTGCAACTCAAACGCTCTTCTGAAAGGATTCTCCATCCCTTTAACGCCTTCGGGCACCTCCGACCGGACCGGGTAAAAAATAAATAAAGGTCTGGCGGCGTAACACAACAAAGCAAAACATCACATTGGAGCAGAATAATGAGTATTTCCTTGAAGAAGTCAGGGATGCTGAAGCTTGGTCTGAGCCTGGTGGCTATGACCGTGGCAGCAAGCGTACAGGCAAAAACCCTGGTTTACTGTTCTGAAGGCTCGCCGGAAGGCTTTAACCCACAGCTCTTTACCTCTGGTACGACTTACGACGCAAGCTCTGTACCGATCTATAACCGTCTGGTTGAATTCAAAACCGGCACCACGGAAGTGATTCCGGGTCTGGCCGAGAAGTGGGACATCAGCGAAGACGGCAAAACCTATACCTTCCACCTGCGCCAGGGCGTGAAGTGGCAGGACAGCAAAGAATTCAAACCAACGCGCGACTTTAACGCCGACGACGTTGTGTTCTCCTTCGACCGTCAGAAAAACGCCCAGAACCCGTACCACAAAGTGTCTGGCGGCAGTTACGAATACTTCGAAGGGATGGGTCTGCCGGACCTGATCGCCGAAGTGAAAAAAGTAGACGATAAAACCGTTCAGTTCGTGCTGACCCGTCCGGAAGCGCCATTCCTGGCTGACCTGGCCATGGACTTCGCCTCTATTCTCTCTAAAGAGTATGCGGACAATATGCTGAAAGCCGGCACGCCGGAAAAAGTGGACCTGAACCCAATCGGTACCGGCCCGTTCCAGCTGCTGCAGTACCAGAAAGACTCCCGTATTCTGTATAAAGCCTTCCCGGGCTACTGGGGCACCAAGCCGCAGATCGACCGTCTGGTCTTCTCCATCACGCCTGATGCGTCCGTACGTTACGCTAAACTGCAGAAAAATGAATGCCAGGTGATGCCGTACCCGAACCCGGCAGATATCGCGCGCATGAAGCAGGACAAGAACATCAACCTGATGGAGCAGGCGGGCCTGAACGTAGGCTATCTCTCCTTCAACACCGAGAAGAAACCGTTTGATGACGTGAAAGTACGTCAGGCGCTGACCTACGCGGTGAACAAAGAAGCGATCATCAAGGCCGTTTACCAGGGCGCGGGCGTTGCTGCCAAGAACCTGATCCCACCAACCATGTGGGGCTATAACGACGACGTTAAGGACTACAGTTACGATCCTGAGAAAGCGAAAGCGCTGCTGAAAGAAGCGGGCCAGGATAAAGGCTTTACCGTCGAGCTGTGGGCGATGCCGGTACAGCGTCCGTACAACCCGAACGCACGCCGTATGGCGGAAATGGTCCAGGCTGACTGGGCGAAAATTGGCGTTCAGGCCAAGATTGTGACCTACGAGTGGGGCGAGTATCTGAAGCGCGCCAAAGCGGGTGAGCACCAGGCGGTAATGATGGGCTGGACCGGTGACAACGGGGATCCGGACAACTTCTTCGCCACCCTGTTCAGCTGTGCGGCAGCGAAAGACGGCTCTAACTACTCTCGCTGGTGCTACAAGCCGTTTGAAGACCTGATCCAGCCGGCGCGTGCGACCGACGATCACAACAAACGTATTGAACTCTACAAGCAGGCTCAGGTTGTTATGCACGATCAGGCTCCGGCGCTGATTGTTGCTCACTCCACCGTGTATGAGCCAGTGCGTAAAGAAGTGAAGGGCTACGTGGTTGATCCACTGGGCAAACACCACTTCGAAAACGTATCGGTTGAATAATTAAAAGCAACGTCAGGCGGCGCTGCGCTTGCACTGGCCTACGGTATGTAGGCCGGGTAAGCGTAGCGCCACCCGGCAGCAGTGCTTTATTGCCTCTCTGAAAGGGGAGGGAATAAGATTTGTGAGCAATACAGACGTCACGCCACTGGCCGTGCGTCATCAGAGAGAATCCGGGTTATGTTGCAGTTCATCCTCCGACGTCTGGGACTTGTTATCCCGACGTTTATCGGTATCACCCTTCTCACTTTTGCCTTCGTCCATATGATCCCCGGCGACCCGGTAATGATTATGGCGGGTGAGCGTGGTATCTCCCCTGAACGTCATGCGCAGCTGCTGGCTGAACTCGGCCTCGATAAGCCGATGTGGCAGCAGTACCTCCACTATATCTGGGGCGTGATGCACGGTGACTTAGGGATTTCGTTAAAAAGCCGTCTTCCGGTGTGGGACGAGTTCGTGCCGCGTTTTAAAGCGACGCTGGAGCTTGGCATCTGCGCCATGATTTTCGCCACTGCGGTGGGTATTCCTGTTGGGGTACTGGCTGCCGTTAAGCGTGGCTCTATTTTCGACCATACCGCCGTGGGTCTGGCGCTGACCGGTTACTCCATGCCTATCTTCTGGTGGGGCATGATGCTGATCATGCTGGTCTCGGTGCAATTGAACCTGACGCCGGTCTCCGGACGCGTCAGCGATATGGTCTTCCTTGATGATACCAATCCGTTAACCGGCTTTATGCTGATCGACACGGCCATCTGGGGCGAGGAGGGCAACTTCATTGATGCCGTCGCGCACATGATCCTGCCTGCCATGGTGCTGGGCACCATTCCTCTGGCGGTGATCGTGCGTATGACCCGTTCCTCCATGCTGGAAGTGCTGGGTGAAGATTACATCCGTACCGCGCGCGCCAAAGGTTTAACCCGCATGCGCGTCATCATCGTCCACGCGCTGCGTAACGCCATGCTGCCGGTGGTGACCGTTATCGGCCTCCAGGTGGGTACGCTGCTGGCGGGGGCGATCCTGACGGAAACCATCTTCTCCTGGCCGGGCCTCGGACGCTGGCTGATTGATGCGCTGCAACGCCGTGACTATCCGGTGGTGCAGGGTGGGGTGCTGCTGGTCGCGACGATGATTATCCTCGTCAACCTGCTGGTCGATTTGCTGTACGGCGTGGTGAACCCGCGTATTCGTCATAAGAAGTAAGGGGCCATCATGTCACAGGTTTCTGAAAACAAAGCTGTTGCTGCACCGGTTCCAATGACGCCGCTGCAGGAGTTCTGGCACTACTTCAAGCGCAATAAAGGCGCGGTAGTCGGGCTGGTGTATGTCGCTATCATGATCCTGATTGCGGTGTTTGCGAACTTTCTGGCGCCGTATAACCCGGCGGATCAGTTCCGCGATGCGCTGCTGGCACCTCCTGCCTGGCAGGACGGCGGTAGTCTGGCGCACCTGCTGGGTACCGATGATGTGGGCCGCGATGTGCTGTCGCGTCTGATGTACGGCGCGCGTTTGTCGCTGCTGGTTGGCTGTCTGGTGGTGGTGCTCTCCCTGATTATGGGGATCATCCTCGGCCTGGTTGCCGGTTACTTCGGCGGCATCGTTGATAACATCATTATGCGTATCGTCGACATCATGCTGGCACTGCCAAGCCTGCTGCTGGCTCTGGTGCTGGTGGCGATCTTCGGCCCGTCGATCGGTAACGCCGCCCTGGCGCTGACCTTCGTGGCGCTTCCTCACTACGTGCGATTAACACGCGCGGCGGTGCTGGTGGAAGTGAACCGCGACTACGTCACCGCCTCTCGCGTGGCGGGTGCCGGTGCGATGCGCCAGATGTTCGTTAATATCTTCCCTAACTGCCTTGCGCCGCTGATCGTTCAGGCGTCGCTCGGTTTCTCTAACGCCATTCTTGATATGGCCGCTCTTGGCTTCCTGGGCATGGGTGCGCAGCCGCCAACACCGGAGTGGGGCACCATGCTCTCCGACGTGTTGCAGTTCGCACAAAGCGCCTGGTGGGTTGTCACCTTCCCGGGTCTGGCAATCCTGCTGACGGTGCTGGCATTTAACCTGATGGGTGATGGCCTGCGTGATGCGCTTGATCCCAAACTGAAGCAGTAAGAGGCACGAGATGGCGTTATTAAATGTAGATAAATTATCGGTGCACTTCGGCGACGAAGGCACCCCGTTTCGCGCCGTGGACCGCATCAGCTACAGCGTCAATCAGGGCGAAGTGGTTGGTATCGTCGGGGAGTCCGGTTCCGGTAAGTCGGTGAGTTCACTGGCAATCATGGGGCTGATTGATTACCCGGGCCGCGTGATGGCGGAAAACCTGCAGTTCAACGGTCAGGACCTGAAGCGCATTTCTGAGAAACAGCGCCGCCAGCTGGTGGGCGCCGAAGTGGCGATGATCTTCCAGGATCCGATGACCAGCCTGAACCCGTGCTACACGGTCGGCTTCCAGATTATGGAAGCGATTAAGGTGCACCAGGGTGGTAACAAGAAAACCCGTCGCCAGCGCGCGATCGACCTGCTGAACCAGGTGGGTATTCCTGACCCGGCATCGCGGCTGGACGTATACCCGCACCAGCTTTCCGGTGGGATGAGCCAGCGCGTGATGATTGCCATGGCGATTGCCTGTCGACCAAAACTGCTGATTGCGGATGAACCGACAACGGCGCTGGATGTGACCATTCAGGCGCAAATCATCGAGCTGCTGCTGGAGTTGCAGCAGAAAGAGAACATGGCGCTGGTGCTGATTACGCACGATCTGGCGCTGGTGGCCGAAGCGGCACACAAGATCATCGTGATGTACGCGGGCCAGGTGGTTGAGACCGGAAATTCGCACGATATCTTCCGCGCGCCGCGTCATCCGTATACGCAGGCACTGCTGCGCGCGCTGCCGGAGTTTGCTCAGGACAAAGCGCGTCTGGCGTCGCTGCCGGGCGTGGTTCCGGGCAAATACGACCGTCCGCAGGGCTGTCTGCTTAATCCGCGCTGCCCGTATGCCACGGACAAATGCCGCGTTGAGGAGCCAGAGCTGAATCTGCTGGCCGACGGTCGACAGTCAAAATGCCACTACCCACTCGATGATGCCGGGAGGCCAACACTATGAGTACGCAACAGGCCACCACGCAGCAGCCGCTGTTGCAGGCCATCGACCTGAAAAAACACTACCCGGTGAAAAAGGGGATTTTTGCCCCTGAGCGCCTGGTGAAAGCGCTGGACGGCGTCTCCTTTAACCTCGAACGCGGTAAAACGCTGGCGGTGGTGGGGGAGTCAGGTTGCGGGAAATCGACGCTGGGCCGTCTGCTGACGATGATTGAAGTCCCGACCGGCGGTGAGCTTTATTATCAGGGCCAGGATCTGCTCAAGCACGACCCGCAGGCGCAGAAGCTGCGCCGCCAGAAAATCCAGATTGTGTTCCAGAATCCGTACGGTTCTTTGAACCCGCGTAAAAAAGTGGGACAGATCCTGGAAGAGCCCCTGCTGATTAACAGCAATCTGAGCAAAGAGCAGCGCCGTGAAAAAGCGCTGGCGATGATGGCGAAGGTTGGGCTCAAAACCGAGCATTACGATCGCTACCCGCATATGTTCTCCGGCGGCCAGCGTCAGCGTATCGCCATCGCCCGCGGGCTGATGCTTGACCCGGACGTGGTGATTGCCGATGAGCCGGTTTCGGCGCTCGACGTGTCCGTGCGCGCGCAGGTGCTGAACCTGATGATGGATCTCCAGCAGGATCTGGGGCTGTCTTATGTGTTCATCTCTCACGACCTGTCGGTGGTGGAGCATATTGCCGATGAAGTGATGGTGATGTACCTGGGGCGCTGCGTGGAGAAGGGGACCAAAGAGCAGATCTTTAGTAATCCTCGTCATCCGTACACCCAGGCGCTGCTGTCTGCGACGCCGCGTCTGAACCCGGACGATCGTCGCGAGCGCATTAAGCTGACGGGTGAACTGCCAAGTCCGCTGAATCCGCCGCCGGGGTGTGCCTTCAACGCGCGCTGCAGCCGCCGCTTTGGCCCGTGCACCCAGCTTCAGCCGCAGCTGAAGGATTATGGCGGTCAGCTGGTCGCCTGCTTTGCGGTCGATCAGGATGAAAATGGCGAGAAGCCGCACGCATAACGAAAAAAACCGGCGCGAAGCCGGTTTTTTTATGTCTGCCTGACTATTTTCGCAGGCGAATCTGGTCGACGGCGTGCTTCTCGCTCTTGGTGAGGATCAGGCTCGCACGCTCGCGCGTCGGGAGGATGTTCTCTTTGAGGTTCACGTAGTTGATCTCATTCCACAGCCCCCTGGCCACATTAATCGCCTCTTCTTCAGAAAGCTGAGCGTAGTGGTGGAAATAGGAGTCCGGGTCGGTGAATGCCCCTTCGCGGAACTTCAGGAAGCGGTTGATATACCAGTTCTGCAGCAGATCTTCCGGCGCATCAACATAGATAGAGAAATCGACGAAATCCGAAACGAACACATGATGCGGGTCATGAGGATAGTCCATGCCGCTTTGCAGCACGTTCAAACCTTCAAGGATCAGGATATCCGGCTGGACTACCGTTTTATCCCCATCCGGGATGCGGTCGTAAATCAGGTGTGAATAGACCGGCGCCGTGACGTGCGGCACGCCAGATTTCAGGTCAGAGACAAATTTTACCAGACGGTGCATATCATAAGAGAGCGGGAAGCCCTTCTTCTTCATCAGCCCGCGTTCTTTTAAGACCTCATTCGGGTGCAGGAAGCCGTCGGTGGTGATCAACTCAACGCTGCGGTGTTCCGGCCAGCGGCTCAGCAGCGCCTGCAGCACGCGTGCGGTAGTGCTTTTACCCACGGCCACGCTGCCCGCAATACTAATGATATAAGGAATGCGCTGACCATTGGTTCCGAGGAACTGCTCCAGCACCGCCTGACGGCGCAGGTTGGAGCTGATATAGAAGTTAAGCAAGCGAGAGAGGGGGAGATAAATTTCTGCCACCTCTTCCAGGGACAGATCTTCGTTTATCCCTTTTAACCGTGCGATTTCACCTTCCGTCAGCGTCATAGGGACGGAATCACGCAGGGCAGCCCACTGGCTGCGGTTAAAGTGAAGATAAGGCGTCATTAACGTTTGCTCTTTTTTGCTCATAAGCATGCTTCAGTGAGCCAGCGCTATGCTGCCGGGACGTGGCTCATCACACAGTTAATTTTGGACAATGGGCAGGAGGTTAACACCAGATGGCGGGAATAATAAGAAAAAAGATGGAAAGCGCTGCGTTACGCGGAAGCCGTCACGCTACGGTGTATGCGATGTAAATCATGCCTGTATGTTGATTATTTGACCCGGAATGGCTACTTTTACATCGCTTAGCGCTGCGTTCGCATAAAATGTGAGCGAAAGAACGTTTTATGCAAATTTTTAGTTGCATGACCGCGCAGGTATCCATAGAATGCGCGCTACTTGATGCCGACTTAGCTCAGTAGGTAGAGCAACTGACTTGTAATCAGTAGGTCACCAGTTCGATTCCGGTAGTCGGCACCATCAAGTCCGGTGGGGTTCCCGAGCGGCCAAAGGGAGCAGACTGTAAATCTGCCGTCACAGACTTCGAAGGTTCGAATCCTTCCCCCACCACCACTTTCTGGCAGCGTAAATGCCGCCGGAGCTGGTTGGAAAAATTAGCCAGCTCAAACTGAAAAAGAGAGAAATCTCTTTTTTTGTTACAGAAAGAACTGGGTAGCCGAGTTTCAGGATGCGGGCATCGTATAATGGCTATTACCTCAGCCTTCCAAGCTGATGATGCGGGTTCGATTCCCGCTGCCCGCTCCAATACGTGCTGATATGGCTCAGTTGGTAGAGCGCACCCTTGGTAAGGGTGAGGTCCCCAGTTCGACTCTGGGTATCAGCACCACTTCACTTCTCCTTCCCGTTTCTCTCTGTTTCAATTTTACTGTATTCAACAATTCAGGCATTTCGCCTGGTTGATGTGGTGATATCACCGATTTATCCGTGTCTTAGAGGGACAATCGATGTCTAAAGAAAAGTTTGAACGTACAAAACCGCACGTTAACGTCGGTACTATCGGCCACGTTGACCATGGTAAAACAACGCTGACCGCTGCAATCACTACCGTTCTGGCTAAAACCTACGGTGGTTCTGCTCGTGCATTCGACCAGATCGATAACGCACCAGAAGAAAAAGCTCGTGGTATCACCATCAACACCTCTCACG
>NZ_JBLKDI010000012.1:0-134118 GCF_047530715.1 Enterobacter sp. 04-C-12-SI-ECC | reverse complement strand
ATGATGCGTAAGCTGGCGCAGGTGGCGTATGGCGTCCTGAAATCAGGACGCCCGTTCGATGCCACGTTGCATCAGGAAAATGCTTGCATGGCATAACAGTATCTACAAAAGCTCAACGTAGGTCGGGTAAGGCGTAGCCGCCACCCGACACCACAGACCGCACAATTAGTACAGCAGGCGCGCGCGAATCGTTCCCGGTATGGCCTTCATGCTCTGCAGCGCTTTCTCAGCAACATCTTCATCGGCTTCAATATCGATAACCACATAACCCATCTGCGAGTTGGTTTGCAGATACTGGGCGGCAATGTTAACGCTCTGCTCGGCAAAAATCTGGTTGATGGCGGTCAGCACGCCAGGACGGTTTTCGTGGATGTGCAGCAGACGACGACCGCCGTGCAGCGGCAGAGACACTTCCGGGAAGTTCACCGCAGAAAGCGTTGAACCGTTGTCGGAATATTTGCTCAGCTTACCCGCCACTTCCAGACCGATATTCTCCTGCGCTTCCTGAGTAGAACCGCCGATGTGCGGCGTCAGGATCACGTTGTCGAATTCGCACAGCGGAGAGTTAAACGGATCGCTGTTGGTGGCCGGTTCCGTCGGGAACACGTCGATGGCCGCCCCCGCCAGATGCTTACGCTTCAGCGCATCGCACAACGCAGGGATATCGACCACCGTACCACGCGCGGCGTTGATCAGCAGAGATCCCGGCTTCATCAGCGCCAGCTCTTCCGCGCCCATCATGTTTTTGGTGGAGGCGTTTTCCGGCACGTGCAGGCTGACCACGTCGCTCATGTTCAGCAGGTCAGACAGATGCTGTACCTGCGTCGCGTTACCCAGCGGCAGCTTGCTTTCGATATCGTAGAAGTAGACGTGCATCCCCAGCGATTCCGCCAGGATCCCCAGTTGGGTACCGATGTGGCCGTAGCCGATGATCCCCAGCTTTTTACCACGGGCTTCGTATGAGCCCGCGGCCAGTTTGTTCCACACGCCACGGTGCGCTTTGGCGTTAGCTTCCGGGATACCGCGCAGCAGCAGCAGCAGCTCGCCAATCACCAGCTCCGCCACGGAACGGGTGTTAGAGAACGGGGCGTTAAAGACCGGGATACCGCGTTTTGCGGCAGCGTTCAGGTCGACCTGGTTGGTGCCGATGCAGAAACAGCCAATAGCAACCAGCTTTTCTGCCGCGGCAATCACGTCTTCAGTCAGGTGGGTACGGGATCGCAGGCCAATGAAGTGGGCATCACGGATGGCGGCTTTCAGCTCTTCCGTGTCCAGCGCGCCTTTGTGAAATTCGATGTTGGTGTAACCCGCCGCACGAAGGCTATCAAGCGCTTTCTGGTGCACGCCCTCGACCAGCAGGAATTTAATCTTGTCTTTCTCCAGTGATACCTTTGCCATTTCCCCGACCCTGTTTTTATCTGAACTGATGTTGTGCTGGATTGAAATCCGCTGTAGCCAACATATCAAAAAAAACTATTGCAGCAATATGAACGTTTGCGTCGGCACTCTGAAGAAAAGTCATACAGGGCAAAATGACAGAGTAAAATGCTGAGGAAATTTACAAACGTGGCAGGATCGGCAAAAGAGGCGGAAAAGCGTGACACAAGTCACCAAATTTAGCTTTTAAAAATTTTTTAGCGGGGGGAGCACTCCCCCCGTCAGATCATTTTACGATGGTTTTCACACCGTCAGCCGTACCGATCAGCGCCACATCCGCGCCGCGGTTGGCAAACAACCCTACGGTGACGACGCCTGGAATGCCGTTGATGGCGTTTTCCAGCGCAATCGCGTCGAGAATCTCCAGACCGTGAACATCGAGGATGACGTTACCGTTGTCGGTGACCACGCCCTGACGGTATTCCGGACGGCCGCCCAGCTTAACCAGTTGACGGGCAACCGCACTGCGCGCCATCGGGATCACTTCAACCGGCAGCGGGAAATTACCCAGAATGTCGACCTGCTTGGAGGCATCCGCGATGCAGATGAACTTGTCCGCCACGGAGGCGATGATCTTTTCACGGGTCAGCGCCGCGCCGCCGCCTTTGATCATCTGCATATGGCCGTTGATTTCATCCGCGCCATCAACGTAAATGCCCAGACGATCCACTTCGTTGAGATCGAAAACGGTAATGCCGAGGCTTTTCAGCTTTTCCGTGGACGCATCGGAGCTGGAAACCGCGCCCTCGATCTGCCCCTTCATCGTGCCCAGTGCATCGATAAAGTGCGCCGCCGTTGACCCCGTACCAACACCGACAATGGTCCCTGGCTGTACGTACTGGAGAGCGGCCCATCCTACTGCTTTTTTCAGTTCATCCTGCGTCATGATCGTTTTGCCTGTGGTGTGAAAACTCAGGGCGCATTATAGAACACGTCGAATGGATTTCGTCTGTCAGGAAGGGAAAATTGTGTCATAGTGCAGATTAAGCAAAATTTAGGAGCCAGCCAGAGCAATGAAACGTCCGGACTACAGAACACTACAGGCACTTGATGCAGTTATTCGTGAACGCGGCTTTGAGCGCGCAGCGCAAAAGCTGTGCATCACCCAGTCCGCCGTATCACAACGTATCAAACAGCTTGAAAACATGTTCGGGCAGCCGCTGCTGGTGCGTACCGTACCGCCGCGCCCAACGGAGCAAGGTCAAAAGCTTCTCGCCCTGCTGCGTCAGGTTGAACTGCTGGAAGACGAGTGGCTGGGTGACGAACAAACGGGTTCCACGCCGCTGCTGCTCTCGCTGGCGGTGAACGCCGACAGTCTGGCGACCTGGCTGCTGCCGGCTCTTGCGCCGGTGCTGGCCGACTCCCCTATCCGCCTGAATCTTCAGGTCGAAGATGAAACCCGCACCCAGGAGCGCCTGCGTCGCGGCGAAGTGGTTGGGGCGGTCAGTATCCAGCCTCAGGCCCTGCCAAGCTGTCTTGTCGATCAGCTGGGCGCGCTCGACTACCTGTTTGTCGGTTCAAAAGCCTTTGCGGAGCGCTACTTCCCGAATGGCGTCACCCGCGCCGCGCTGCTGAAAGCCCCTGCCGTGGCGTTCGACCATCTGGACGATATGCACCAGGCGTTTTTGCAGCAAAACTTCGATCTGCCGCCGGGCAGCGTGCCGTGTCATATCGTTAACTCGTCCGAAGCCTTTGTGCAGCTGGCGCGTCAGGGCACCACCTGCTGCATGATCCCGCATTTACAGATTGAGAAAGAGTTGAAAAGCGGTGAGCTGATTGACCTGACGCCGGGGCTGTATCAGCGCCGGATGCTCTACTGGCACCGTTTTGCGCCGGAAAGCCGCATGATGCGCAACGTGACTGATGCGCTGCTGGCATTTGGACATAAGGTGTTGAGACAGGATTAAAATGAAAAGCCGGGTGGCGGCTACGCCTTACCCGGCCTATTGATTATTGTGCAGGTTTCGGCTGTGCTGCAACGGGTTCCAGCTGGAACACCACATCAACCTGATCGTCGAACTGAATCGTTGGCTGCTCGTAGGTTTCCTGAGCAGAAACCGGCGCGGCGTCCGCCTTCATCATCCGAACCATCGGGCTTGGCTGGTAGTTAGAGACGTGGTAACGCACGCTGTATACCGGGCCAAGCTTGCTCTTGAAGCCAGACGCCAGCTGTTCCGCCTGATGAATGGCATCATCAATTGCCGCTTTACGCGCTTCGTCTTTGTATTTCTCCGGTTGCGCAACGCCCAGCGACACGGAACGGATTTCGTTCAGGCCGGCCTTCAGCGCACCGTCCAGCAGAGAGTTCAGCTTGTCCAGCTGACGCACGGTCACTTCCACAGTGCGCACGGCGCGATAGCCTTTCAGGATACTTTTGCCGTTCTGGTAGTCGTAATCGGGCTGGGTACGCAGGTTCGCAGAGCTGATGTCTTTTTTAGCAACACCGTTCTGTTCCAGGAAAGAGAGATATTGCGCAACACGATCGTCTGCCTGTTTTTTGGCGGAAGCGGCATCTTTTGCCGCCACGTTCACTTCAATTGCCAGGGTTGCAACATCCGGTACCGCGTCCACGCTTGCGGTGCCTGACGTGACGATGTGCGGGCCATCCGGCAGTTCACTTGCCTGCGCCGACACCGCACCGAAACTTACTAATGCCGCGAGGGCCATCACTTTAAACTTCACTGTCATTCCTCCATGTTGCGAAGAGTGCCCCAACAACAGGGCTCATGCCAGCAAGCTTAGCGGGTCTTGCTCAGTTGTCCATAAGACAAGGATTAGTTGAACAATTCCTGGACGTGGTGAATGCCCTCTTTTGCCAGCTGAAAAGCAATAAACCACATCACCAGCCCCACCAGGGTATTAATAATGCGCTGGGCTTTGGCAGTCCGCAGACGAGGCGCCAGCCATGCCGCCAGAATGGCGAGACCGAAGAACCAGAGGAAAGAGGCGCTAACCGTGCCGAGCGCAAACCAGCGTTTCGGCTCAACGTCCAGCTGTCCGCCCAGGCTGCCCAGCACTACGAAGGTATCGAGGTAGACGTGCGGATTTAGCCAGGTGACCGCCAGCATGGTGACGATAATCTTCCAGCGGCCCTGCTTCATGACTTCCGCGCTCGCCAGTTCGAGGTTGCTGCTCATCGCCGTTTTCAACGCACCGAATCCGTACCACAGCAGAAACGCCACGCCACCCCAGGTCACCAGCGCCAGCAGCCAGGGGGACTGCATCAGCAGCGCGCTGCCGCCAAAAATGCCGGCGCAAATCAGCAGCAGATCGCTCACCGCGCACAGCAGGGCAATCATCAGATGATACTGGCGGCGAATGCCCTGATTCATTACGAAGGCGTTTTGCGGGCCGAGGGGTAAAATCATGGCCGCACCTAAGGCAAGCCCTTGAAAATAATAAGATAGCATGACGATTTTCTCGCAGTGTTGTTCTGGAGGCTGACTATACTGCGCGAATCACATTAGAGGAAATGGATAATATTAATTGGGTATTAGCGGAGCTTATGAAAGTAAAGCCCGGTGGCGCGAGCGCTTACCGGGCCTACGGGTGACGTTATTCTGCTTCTTTGACTTTTTTGACGTTTACGTCCATCTGCGGGTAAGGGAAGCTGATGCCGTTGGCGTCGAAATCGCGCTTGATGCGCTCCAGCACATCCCAGTAAACGTTTTGCAGATCGCTGCTTTTGCTCCAGATACGCACCACGAAGTTAATAGAGGAAGCACCCAGTTCGTTCAGGCGAACCGTCTGCTCGCGGTCCTTCAGAATGCGGTCGTCAGAGGCGATGATATTCGCGATCAGCGACTTCACCTGATCGATATCGGAATCATACGCCACGCTGATGATTAGCTCGTTACGACGCACCGGCTCGCGGGAGAAGTTAATGATATTGCCCGCAATGATTTTCCCGTTCGGTACCACCACAATACGACCATCGACGGTACGCAGGGTGGTAGAGAAAATCTGTACCTGCAACACGGTACCGGCGATGCCGCCAAGGTCAACATATTCACCGGAACGGAACGGACGGAAAGTCACCAGCAGTACGCCCGCCGCCAGGTTTGAAAGCGAGCCCTGCAGTGCCAGACCAATGGCCAGACCGGCGGCACCAAGAACGGCAATCACGGAGGCGGTTTGCACCCCAACACGGCCCAGTGCGGCAATCAGCGTGAAGGCGATAATGCCGTAGCGCACCAGTGCGGAGAGGAAGTCAGCCACCGTGGCGTCAATGTGTCGCGCGACCATCACACGGTTGACGGCGTTCGACACGATACGCGCCACGATCATCCCGACGATGATGATGGCAATCGCCGCGACAATGTTCACGGCATAGCTCAGCAGCAGGGCCTGGTTGCGCACCAGCCAGTTGCCGGCGTTATTGATGCTGTCTACAACATCGAGTTGTTCCATTTATTCTTCCTTTTGTTAAACCAAAACACAAAATCCATCCCCCATGGAGACAGGCAGGTCAGTAAAGGGTAAACAAAAAGCACCGGCTTTGCCAAACAGATCACAAAAACAGGTCTGACAGGGTATTGAAAAAACATAAAAAAAGGCCCGCATTTGCGGGCCTTCTGATGCTGTTAGCAGTTCAAATTACAGAACGTCGATTGCGTTCAGTTCTTTGAAAGCCTGCTCCAGACGGGTCACCATGGACGTCTGAGCAGCGCGCAGCCATACGCGTGGATCGTAGTATTTCTTGTTCGGCTGGTCTTCGCCTTTCGGGTTGCCCAGTTGGCCCTGCAGGTAAGCTTCGTTCGCTTTGTAGTACTGCAGGATACCGTCCCAGGTTGCCCACTGGGTGTCAGTATCGATGTTCATTTTCACTACGCCGTAGCTTACGGAGTCTTTGATTTCCTGAGCAGAAGAACCGGAACCGCCGTGGAAGACGAAGTTCAGGCTGTTGTGCGGCAGGTTGTGTTTCTTGGAAACGTATTCCTGAGAATCGCGCAGGATGGTCGGGGTCAGAACCACGTTACCTGGCTTATAAACGCCGTGCACGTTACCGAAGGACGCTGCAATGGTGAAGCGCGGGCTGATTTTGCTCAGCTCGGTGTAAGCGTAATCAACGTCTTCTGGCTGGGTGTACAGGGCAGAAGCGTCCATGTGGCTGTTGTCCACGCCGTCTTCTTCACCACCGGTGCAACCCAGTTCGATTTCCAGGGTCATGTCCATTTTGGCCATGCGCGCCAGGTACTTAGAGCAGATTTCGATGTTTTCGTGCAGTGACTCTTCAGACAGGTCGATCATGTGAGAAGAGAACAGTGGCTTACCGGTTGCCGCGAAGTGTTTTTCACCCGCGTCCAGCAGACCGTCGATCCACGGCAGCAGTTTCTTCGCGCAGTGGTCAGTGTGCAGGATAACTGGAACACCGTAGTGTTCAGCCATCTGGTGAACGTGGTGCGCACCAGAGATAGCACCCAGGATAGCAGCACCCTGAGGAATGTCAGTTTTCACGCCTTTACCTGCGATGAACGCAGCGCCGCCGTTAGAGAACTGAACGATAACCGGTGCTTTAACTTTTGCAGCGGTTTCCAGTACGGCGTTGATGGAGTCGGTACCTACGCAGTTAACTGCTGGCAGAGCGAAGTTGTTTTCTTTAGCTACCTGGAACACTTTCTGTACGTCATCACCAGTGATAACGCCAGGTTTTACGAAATCAAAAATTTTAGACATGTTGCTTAGTCCTGTATCTTCGGCCGTTAGAAAAGGTGCGAGCTCTTAAAAGCGCGCTGAAAATTGGGCAGGTTTCCCTGCCCTTGAATGGCTTACTTCTTAGCGCGCTCTTCGAGCATTGCTACTGCTGGCAGTACTTTGCCTTCCACGAATTCGAGGAATGCGCCGCCACCAGTGGAGATGTAGGAGATCTTGTCAGCGATACCGAACAGGTCGATTGCTGCCAGGGTGTCACCACCGCCTGCGATAGAGAACGCTTCGCTGTCTGCGATTGCGTTAGCCACGATTTCAGTCCCTTTGCGGAAGTTCGGGAATTCGAACACGCCAACAGGACCGTTCCACAGGATAGTTTTTGCGTTTTTCAGGATTTCAGCCAGTTTCTGTGCAGAAACGTCGCCCAGGTCCAGAATCTGCTCTTCGTCTTTGATGTCGTTTACAGATTTCAGGGTCGCGGTTGCGGTTTCGGAGAACTCGGTCGCCACGCGAACGTCAGTTGGAACCGGGATATCACAGGTACCCAGCAGGCGTTTGGCTTCGTCAACCAGGTCTGCTTCGTACAGGGATTTACCCACGTTGTGGCCCTGAGCGGCAACGAAGGTGTTCGCGATACCACCGCCCACGATCAGCTGGTCAGCGATTTTAGACAGGGAATCCAGAACGGTGAGTTTGGTAGACACTTTAGAACCACCAACGATAGCGACCATTGGGCGAGCAGGTTCTTTCAGTGCTTTACCCAGTGCTTCCAGTTCGTCAGCCAGCAGAGGACCCGCACACGCGACGTCTGCGAATTTACCGATACCGTGGGTAGATGCCTGCGCACGGTGCGCAGTACCGAATGCATCCATCACGAATACGTCGCACAGTGCAGCGTATTTTTTGGACAGGGTTTCGTCGTCTTTCTTTTCGCCTTTGTTGAAGCGAACGTTTTCCAGAACAACCAGCTCACCTTCGGCAACGTCTACGCCGTCCAGGTAATCTTTAACCAGGCGAACCGGGTTGGACAGTTTGTCTTTCAGGTAATTAACAACCGGCAGCAGAGAGAACTCTTCGTTGTACTCGCCTTCAGTTGGACGGCCCAGGTGGGAGGTGACCATCACTTTAGCGCCCTGCTTCAGAGCCAGTTCAATGGTTGGCAGAGATGCACGGATACGCGCGTCGCTGGTCACTTTGCCATCTTTAACCGGTACGTTCAGATCGGCACGGATGAAAACGCGTTTACCTGCCAGATCCAGATCGGTCATCTTAATTACAGACATGGTGAATCCTCTCGTTGATTCTTAAAGTTTTGCAAGCGCAAGGTGCGCTCTACCTGAAACCTTTTGCGGCCATGGCTAACGTGGTGTCGAGCATTCGGTTAGCAAAGCCCCATTCGTTATCACACCAGACCAGCGTCTTGATAAGGTGCGCACCACTGACTCGCGTCTGCGTGCCATCCACGATGGCGCTGTGCGGGTCGTGGTTAAAATCTACTGAGACCAACGGTAATTCCGTATAGTCAACTATACCATGAAATGCTCCCTGTGCCGCTTTTTGCAGCAACAGGTTGACTTCACAGGCTTTTACCGGTTTTTTCACCGTCACGCTGAGGTCGATTGCGGTGACGTTTATCGTCGGAACCCGCACGGCAATCGCTTCGAAACGGTCATTAAACTGCGGAAAAATTCGGGTGATCCCTGCAGCCAGTTTCGTGTCCACCGGGATGATTGACTGGCTCGCCGCGCGAGTGCGTCGTAAATCCGGGTGATAGGCGTCGATAACCTGCTGATCGTGCATGGCGGAGTGAATCGTGGTTACGGTGCCGGATTCAATGCCATACGCATCGTCTAACAGTTTGATGACCGGAATAATGCAGTTGGTGGTGCAGGAGGCGTTGGAAACAATGCGGTGCTCGGCTTGCAGCTCATGCTGGTTGACGCCAAACACGACGGTCGCGTCGAGGTCGTGACTGCCGGGATGAGAAAACAGGACTTTCTTCGCGCCTGCTCTCAGATGCGCTTCGCCGTGTTCGCGGTTGCCATACACACCGGTACAGTCAAGCACGACATCCACACCCAGTTCACGCCAGGGTAGCCCGGAAATGCTGTTCTCATGCAGCACACGAATAGCGTCATCACCCACAAAAAGCTGATCTCTTTCC
Source organism: Enterobacter sp. 04-C-12-SI-ECC (assembly GCF_047530715.1). Lineage (NCBI taxonomy): Bacteria > Pseudomonadati > Pseudomonadota > Gammaproteobacteria > Enterobacterales > Enterobacteriaceae > Enterobacter > Enterobacter sp. 04-C-12-SI-ECC. The sequence continues at coordinate 124,868 of NZ_JBLKDI010000012.1, read as the reverse complement.
TGGCGCACATCCCAGGCGAAGCGTCCGTGGCTGGTGTCATACTTCAATAAATGCGCCATGCCAGCAGCATCCGCCAGTTCATTGATTGCCACCACGGTGATTTCCGCCCGACGTCCGGATTCATACAAAGCACGAACCACATTACGCCCGATGCGACCGAAGCCATTAATCGCTACGCGTACGGTCATAGATCTCCTGCAAAGCAATCCCTGAGTTTGAGGTGGCTGAAAGAGTAATCCAGCGACGCCCGAAGGGGAATCTTTGCTATCACAAACTGCGATTGATTGGTCAATTGTCGAACATTTAATCGACTGAAACGCTTCAGCAAGAATAAGCGAATCGGGGAATAAAAGGAATGTCTGTCCAGATGAATAAGCGAGCTATATGACTTGCGTCACATTTTCGTTGGAATAATGACGCAAAAAAAGCCGGGTAAGTGCTAGCGCTTACCCGGCCTACTTTTGAGCCATTTGTAGGCCCGGTCAGCGTAAGCGCCACCGGGCAAAACGGCGATTACAGCAGTTCTTTCGCCTTAGCGACCACGTTCTCAACGGTGAAGCCGAACTCTTCGAACAGCTGTTCTGCCGGAGCAGACTCACCGAAGGTGGTCATACCGACGATAGCGCCGTTCAGACCCACGTATTTGAACCAGTAGTCAGCAATACCCGCTTCCACCGCCACGCGAGCGGAAACCGCTTTAGGCAGTACAGATTCACGGTAAGCCGCATCCTGCTTGTCGAACGCATCGGTAGACGGCATGGAGACCACGCGCGCCTTCACGCCTTCGGCAGTCAGTTTTTCCCATGCTGCTACAGCCAGTTCAACTTCAGAACCGGTCGCGATGAAGATCAGCTCAGGCTGGCCCGCGCAATCTTTCAGCACGTAGCCACCGCGGGCGATGTTTGCCAGCTGCTCAGGGGTACGCTCCTGCTGCGCCAGGTTCTGACGGGAGAGGATCAGCGCGGTCGGGCCGTCCTGACGCTCAACGCCGTATTTCCACGCCACCGCAGATTCAACCTGGTCACATGGACGCCATGTGCTCATGTTCGGGGTTACACGCAGGGAAGCTACCTGCTCTACCGGCTGGTGAGTTGGACCATCTTCGCCCAGACCGATGGAGTCATGGGTGTAGACCATCACCTGACGCTGTTTCATCAGCGCAGCCATACGCACGGCGTTACGTGCATATTCCACGAACATCAGGAAGGTAGAGGTGTACGGCAGGAAACCACCGTGCAGAGCGATACCGTTCGCGATAGCGGTCATACCGAACTCACGTACACCGTAATGGATGTAGTTACCGGCACTGTCTTCGTTGATTGGCTTAGAACCAGACCACAGGGTCAGGTTAGAAGGCGCCAGGTCAGCGGAGCCGCCCAGGAATTCTGGAAGCAGCGGACCGAACGCTTCAATCGCATTCTGAGATGCTTTACGGCTGGCGATTTTAGACGGGTTCGCCTGCAGCTTCGCGATGAATTCGTTGGCTTTAGCGTCGAAGTCAGACGGCATATCGCCTTTCATACGACGGGTGAATTCAGCCGCTTCCTGTGGGAACGCCTTCGCATAGGCAGCGAATTTCTCGTTCCAGGCCGCTTCTTTCGCCTGGCCCACTTCTTTAGCATCCCACTGAGCATAGATCTCAGACGGGATTTCGAAGGCAGGGTGTTTCCAGCCCAGTGCTTCACGGGTCAGTGCGATTTCCGCGTCGCCCAGCGGTGCGCCGTGGGAGTCATGGGTGCCCGCTTTGTTCGGAGAACCGAAGCCGATGATGGTTTTGCACATCAGCAGGGACGGTTTGTCGGTGACTGCGCGAGCTTCTTCTACTGCACGTTTAATCGAGTCAGCATCGTGGCCGTCAACACCACGCACAACGTGCCAGCCGTAGGCTTCGAAACGTGCGGCGGTGTCGTCAGTGAACCAGCCTTCAACGTGACCGTCGATGGAGATACCGTTGTCGTCGTAGAACGCCACCAGTTTGCCCAGCTTCAGGGTACCAGCCAGGGAGCACACTTCGTGAGAAATGCCTTCCATCATGCAGCCGTCGCCCAGGAAAGCGTAGGTGAAGTGGTCAACGATGTCATGGCCAGGACGGTTGAACTGCGCCGCCAGGGTCTTCTCGGCAATCGCCATACCCACAGCGTTAGCAATGCCCTGACCCAGCGGGCCGGTGGTGGTTTCTACGCCAGCGGTGTAGCCCACTTCCGGGTGACCTGGAGTTTTGGAGTGCAGCTGACGGAAGTTTTTCAGCTCTTCGATTGGCAGATCGTAGCCGGTGAGGTGCAGCAGGCTGTAGATCAGCATAGAGCCGTGGCCGTTAGACAGCACGAAACGGTCGCGGTCAGCCCATGCCGGGTTCTGCGGGTTGTGGTTAAGGAAATCACGCCACAGGACTTCGGCGATATCAGCCATACCCATAGGGGCACCCGGGTGGCCGGATTTGGCTTTCTGTACTGCGTCCATGCTCAGCGCACGAATAGCATTAGCAAGCTCTTTACGTGAGGACATTTTAACTCCAGATCGGACTGTTAAAGGCCATGCCCTTGACGACAGCGCGTTTTGGGCTACGCCGGAAAAAAGTGCCAACAATGTAACCCAAGCCGCAGGGCATGTACATGGACCATTCTTTTGCAGCTTAAGAAATCTCTGGATCATGCTCGCATGTTGCGCAATCTGCTCGCCCGCGCCTGTAGATATTCCTTATACTTATCCCGCCCCGGCTTCGTTGCGGGGGCACTTTTCGGATTTTATTCAGTTTAACGAGTACGGAAGCAACCTCATGAAAATGCGTGCAATAGTGCTGGCCCTGGGTACAACGCTCGTGCTGAGCGGCTGTCAGAATATGGACTCTAACGGTCTGATGACCTCAGGTGCAGAAGCCTTTCAGGCCTACTCCCTGAGCGACGCGCAGGTTAAAGCGCTGAGCGATCAGGCCTGTAAAGATATGGACGGAAAAGCCACGCTTGCGCCGGCTGACAGTACCTACACACAGCGTCTGAATAAGATTGCTTCCGCGCTCGGCGATAACATCAACGGCCAGCCGGTGAACTACAAGGTTTACATGGCGAAAGACGTCAACGCCTTCGCGATGGCTAACGGCTGTATCCGCGTCTACAGCGGGCTGATGGATATGATGACCGACAACGAAGTGGAAGCGGTTATCGGCCATGAAATGGGTCACGTTGCGCTCGGCCACGTGAAGAAAGGGATGCAGGTTGCCTTAGGCACCAACGCCATTCGCGCGGCGGCGGCCTCTGCGGGCGGCATCGTTGGCAGCCTGTCCCAGTCGCAGCTTGGTGACGTAGGTGAAAAACTGGTTAACTCCCAGTTCTCGCAGCGTCAGGAGTCCGAAGCGGACGACTACTCCTACGATCTGTTGCGCAAACGCGGTATTAATCCATCCGGTTTAGCCACCAGCTTCGAAAAGCTGGCAAAACTGGAAGCGGGTCGCCAGAGCTCCATGTTTGACGATCACCCGGCCTCAGAAGCGCGCGCGCAGCATATTCGCGACCGAATGGCCGCTGACGGAATTAAATAATTTTGGAAGGAGGCAATTTTGCCTCCTTTTTATTTCGCATGAATTGCTAACTAAATCGCATGTATCGGTAACACCTCAGAAAGCCCCGTCAAATCTACCCTTTCCGGCTGAAACGTCTGGTCACATATTTATTGCAATCGTTAATCTTTCCGGTAATTATCAAACGCGCAGTAATTCAATTTAATATATTAAGACAGAGACGTTCCCTCCGTGAAAAAAGAATTATCGTTAATTGCTTTAAGTTTATTCGCCGCATTACCCGCCGCTGCAAGCCAGCAATCTGACAGCAAGGGTTTTATCGACGACAGCCATTTAGACCTGTTTTTACGCAATGCGTATATCAGCCGTGACTACCATCAGGGCCAGCAGGATAAAGCCGAATGGGGTCAGGGGATCATCGCCACCTTTGAATCCGGCTATACCGAAGGGCTGGTGGGCTTTGGCGTGGACGGCATCGCGCAGTACGGCGTGCGCCTGGACGGCGGTCGCGGCAAGAGCGGCGCGGGCGGTATCGACTTCTTTAAACAGGAAGACGATGGCCGGGCCAAATCCGATTTAGCGAAATTTGGCGCTACCGCCAAAATGCGGATCTCGAATACCGTGCTGAGCTACGGTAACCAGCGTCCTGAACTGCCTATCGTTAACGCCGACAGCTCCCGCCTGCTGTTTGAAAGCTACACCGGTGCCATGCTGACCTCGAAAGAGATCGACGGCCTGGAAGTGAACGCCGGTTATTTCACCGACGAGCAGCGTAAAAGCGACGACCGCCACGACAGCGGCCTGAAAAGCCTGACTTTCGGTGGCGCAAGCTACCAGTTCAACGACCAGTTCAGCGGCGCGCTATACGCCTCTCATAACGAAGAGGTGATGAACAAACAGTACCTGGGGCTGAATTTCAAACAGCCGTTCAGCACCGGGCAGCAGCTGGTGCTCGACTTTAACGGCTATAACTCGCGTCTGGATCAGGGCTACGCTGACAGCCTCGACACTGGCCGCAGCAACACCATCTGGAGCCTGGCGGCGAGCTACATCTGGGATATTCACACGTTCAAAGTGGCGTACCAGCAGAGCAGCGGCAGCACAGGCTATAACTACGGCGGATATCGCGACAAGGGCGGCGTGGGCGACGGCGGCAACACCATCTGGCTCGCGAACTCCTACTGGTCTGACTTTAACGGTGAAGACGAGCGCTCATGGCAGGCATCCTACGGTCTGGACTTCGCGGGTCTCGGCCTGCCGGGCCTGAGCTGGACCACCGCCTACGTGCGCGGCGACAATATCAAGACCTCTGAAACCAGCAACGGCAAAGAGCACGAGTGGTTTAACCAGATCCAGTACCAGGTGCAGGATGGCCCGGCAAAAGATCTGAAGCTGAAACTGCGCTACTCCGTGCTGCGCGTCTCCAGCAACGCCAGCGACTATAACGTGGGCGGGGACGAGATCCGCGCTTACGTGGAATACCCGTTTAACGTGTTCTGATAAAACAAGCCGGGTGGCGGCTTCGCCTTACCCGGACTACGTTTTCTCCCTCTCCCCGTGGGAGAGGGGAAACAGCTAGTAAAGCGTTTTCTGCGGCGGCCCTGCAAACTTCAGCGCGCCAATCTGACCCATCCGCACTTCCACTACCGACGGTCCCGGCATCGCCAGCGCCTCCGTCATCACGGCTTCAAAATCCTCTGCCCGCTCAACGCTCCACGCCTGCAGGCCAATTGCCTGTGCCAGCAGGGTAAAGTCCGGCGTATGCAGTTCGTTATAATACTGTCGCCCGCCGAAGTACTTATCCTGAATGCCGCGCATCACGCCGTAGCCCCCGTCGTTCATGATCAGCAGCGTCACGTTAGCTTTCTCCTGCGCCAGCGTCGCCAGCTCGCCTAAATTCAGGCTCAGGCCACCGTCGCCCACCAGCCCCACCACCTTACGCTGCGGGTTGGCAATCGCGGTACCAATCGCCATTGACAGCCCCATGCCAATCGCCCCGGCAAGAGAGTGAATGTTCATCAGCGGACCGTTAGCGCGGAACAGACGACTGCCCCACAGGCTGCCGGAAACGGTGATATCGCGCACCAGCAGGCCGTCCTGCGGCAGGGCTTTTTCAATGGCGTCGTTGAGCTTCGCATAGGCGCCGCACTGCTCGCGCAGGCCCTGTCCAGCCTGCAATACCGCCTGCTGCACCTGCGCGTCCCACTGGGCGTTGCCCCACTCGCGGCCCTGCGCTTTTTCAGCCAGCGCGCCAAGCAGCGCTGAACAGTCGGCTATCAGCGTATTATCCATCAGGTAGTTACGGCTCGCCGCCGCCGGGTCGATATCTATCTGCACCCGCGGAGACGGCAGCTCAAGCGTCCAGGAGCGGGTTTCGTTGCTGCGCAGGCGTGAACCGGCGACCAGCGTAAAATCACACTGCGAAATAAGCGCCTCAACCGACGGCGAGTTGTGGAACGCGCGCAGGCTGGCACGATGGCCGTCCGGCAGCACGCCGCGCGCGTGGGTGCTGGAGATCACCGTCACGCCCGCATCCGCCAGTTTTTTCACCGCGTCAGCGCTTCCCAGCGCCCCGCCGCCCAGCCACAGCAGCGGCTGTTTAGCCTGCCTGAGCTGCGCCCATAAAGCATCCACCATCGCGGGATCCACAGCTGCAACCGAAGCTGGTTTCACCGGTGCGGTCACCAGAGACAGAGGAATTTTAGCCCCCTGAATATCAATCGGAATTTCCACAGAGACCGGCCCGCACGGCGGCATCTGCGCCTCCTGAATCGCTTTATGCAGAATCGCTATCGCCTGGCTGGCATTGCTGATGCGGTACGCCCGTTTTGAACTGGCCTTCAGGAAGGTCAGCTGGTCGCGGGTCTCATGGATAAACCCGGTGTCGGCGTCCAGCCAGGCCTTCTCAACCTGTCCGGTTAAATGCAGCAGCGGCGTGCAGGCGTTCATCGCCTCCACCAGCGCGCCTACCGCGTTCCCCGCCCCCGCGCCGGTGCTGGTCAGCGCCACGCCGAGGCCGGAAAACCGCCCGTGGGCGTCAGCCATGGTGACGGAACCCGCCTCGCCGCGCGCGGGCACGAAGCGGATTTTTCCCCGCTGCCCTACCGCATCCGCGATCGGCAGGTTGTGAATGGAGATGACGCCGTAGATGGCCTCAACCTGATACTGCTCCAGCGTTCTGGCGATGGCGTCGCCGACGGTTATCATTTCGCTCATTGCTCACCCTTTCTCAGTCGCACCAGTGGTTGACGCTGTTACCCGTCGCCAGATAAATGCTCTTTTGCTGCATCCAGGCTTTCAGCCCCTGAATGCCCTTTTCGCGGCCCAGACCGCTCTCTTTAAAGCCCCCGAACGGGGTCGAAATCGCAAAAACTTTGTAGGTGTTGATCCACACCGTACCGGCCTCCAGCTGCTCGCTCAGGCGCAGCGCCCGCCCGGTGTCGCGGGTCCAGATCCCTGCCGCCAGGCCGTAAACCGAGTCGTTCGCCTCGCGGATCAACGCCGCTTCATCGCGAAACGGCATCGCCACCAGCACCGGGCCGAAGATCTCCTCCTGGCAGGCGCGGGCGCCGTTCGTCAGCCCTTCGATAATGGTCGGCTGGAAGAAGCTGCCGTTTGCGAGCGCCGGATCCGCCGGGATCTCCCCGCCGCACAGCACCCGGCCCCCTTCGCGCTTCGCCAGCTCGACGTATTCCTGCACGCTCTGGCGATGTTTCTCATTGATCAGCGGCCCAACGTGAACGCCGTCGGTGAAGGGGTGCCCTACGCGCAGTCCGCGAGTTAACTCCAGCAGCCGCGCCATCAGCGGCGCGTACAGGCTTTCGTGGATAAACAGCCGGGACCCGGCGATGCACGCCTGCCCTGCTGAGCTGAAAATGCCGTAGCAGATCCCACGCGCGGCCTGCTCAACGTCGGCATCCTCCAGCACGATGGTCGGGGATTTTCCGCCCAACTCCAGCGACGCCGGAATAAGCTTTTCCGCGGCCACGTGCGCCAGATGGCGGCCAGTGGCGGTGCCGCCGGTAAAGGAAATTTTTCGCACGCGGGGATGGCGCGCCAGCGCGTCGCCAATCACCGAGCCTTTGCCCGGCAGCACGCTCAGCAGCCCGGCGGGCAGCCCGGCCTGTTCAAAAATGCGCGCCAGCTCAAGCGCCATCAGCGGCGTGGCTTCGGCTGGCTTGAGGATCACCGCGTTCCCGGCGGCGATGGCCGGGGCGACCTTCTGCATCTCGCTGGCAATGGGCGAGTTCCACGGCGTGATAGCCGCCACCAAGCCGAGCGGCTCATAGCGGCTTAGCGTCAGCAGATCCGGCTGGCGCGGCGTGGGCAGCTCCCCTTCCAGCAGCTCGCAGGCGGCGGCGAAGTAGCGGGCCGTTCCCGCCGCGCTCATCACCAGCCCGCGCGCCTCCGCCAGCGGCTTGCCGTTATCCCGGCTCTGCATCTGCGCCAGCTCGTCAGCGCGGGACTCAATCAGATCCGCCACCTTGTGCAGGATCTTCGCCCGCACGTGCGGCAGGCTGTTGCGCCAGACTGGATCGCGCCACGCGCGCTCGCCGGCCTCGATCGCGTCGTGCAGATCGTCAAGGTTTGCCGCGTTCAGCGTCGCATTGAGCGACCCGTCAGCCGGAAAATGGTTCTGCATCGGGTTGCCGCCGCCGCGTCGCCACTGGCCGCCGATAAAAATCTTCAGATCGTCCATCGTCACTCCTTAGCTCAGGGCCAGCTCGCGGCAGGCGCGCACCGCGCTGAGTGCCGCCAGGGTGGAGGTTTTAGGGTTAGACGCCAGCGGCAGCCCGCTCAGCTCCAGATGGAATTCGCCAAACAGCCCTTCTACGTGCAGCGTGTGGGTGTTACGTTTCGTTGCCGGATCGACCATCAGTTGCACGCGGGTGTCGTCCATCCCGACGCCGCCGAGCGCCACGGTCGCCGCCACGTTGGCGTTCGCCGGGAACAGCCGCGCCGCCTCGCGGGCGCTGCCTTCGAAGAAGACTTTCGCTTCTGACACTGCGTTAAGGTCGATAAGCTGCTCGGCGTAGCTGCCGCGCCAGCTGGCCGGGCTTTTGCGCGACTGATAGGTGACGCGCTCAAGCCCGCCCTCTTTCGCCGCCGCCAGCCCGTCGATGCCGGCCACCGCCCCGGAAAGCAGCGTCAGCTTTCCGCCCGCCGCGAGCAGGCGCTGCTCCAGCGCGCTGTCCGCCAGCGCGCCGGTGGAAATGACCGCCAGATGCCAGCCGCGGCGTAGAATCGCTTCGCCGTACTGCGCAACCGCCTGCTGGCTGGCGCACTCCAGCACCAGATCGGGCGTTTGAGCGCACGCCATCGGCGAGGTCAGCGCCTCGACCGCATCGCCAAACTGGTCGCGAATGGCGGCATGGTGAGACGCGCGCGCCACGATCCAGCCGATAGCCACGCCGGCGGGCAGACGCTCAATCACCGCCTGCGCCATGGCGCCATAACCAATTAACATTACCTTTTTCATGATGCGTCCTTACAGATGGCGGCAAAAGCCGCCGGAAACGTCCAGCGCCGCGCCGGTGGTAAACGAGGCCAGCGGCGAGGCGAGGAACAGCAGCGCCTGCGCGGGCTCCTGCGGCTTGCCGAGGCGCGCCATCGGAATGCCGCGCTTGCGCGCGATCTCCGCCGTCCACTCCGGCCAGCTCTGGCTTTTGTCCGCCCGGCTTTCAAAGCGGCGCTGCCACTGGCCGGACTCGACCATACCGAGCAGTATGGAATTGACGCGAATCCCTTTGCCTACCAGCTCTTTCGAGAGCGTGAGCGTCATGTTCAGCAGCGCGGCGCGGGCTGCCGACGTGGCGATCATGTGCTCCTCCGGCTGCAGCGCCAGCAGGGAGTTCACGCAGGTGATGGAGGCGATGTCGGACCGTTCCAGCAGCGGCTGAAACGCCTGCACCGGATTAATGACGCCAAACAGTTTGAGTTCGGCTTCGTGCAGCCACGCCTCGCGAGGGGTGTCATGGAAGTGCGCCACGTAGCCCTGACCGGCGTTGTTGATCAGCATATCCGCCGCGCCAAAGCGCGCCTGCACAGCATCCGCGAAGGCCTGCACCTCGTCGGCGCTCAGCACATCGCAGCGGTATGAGAAAATTTCCCCGTCAGGATAGTCGTTTTGCAGCGTCGCATGGGCGCTGGCGAGACGGTCAGGATCGCGGCCGCAGAAGGCGACTTTTGCCCCTTCGCCCAGCAGCAGGCGCAGCGTTTCAAAGCCAATGCCGGACGAACCGCCGGTAACGACCGCTACGCGGCCGTCAATGTGTGCATTCATCGCGCACCTCTTCGTTAATGCGTAAAAGCTGTTGATTAAAAAACGCGTCGTTATCGAGATAGCTCGCGTGCCCGGCCTGCGGAATTGCGGTAAACGGCATGCCGTAGCGCAGCGCCAGCCCCTGTACCAGCTCGGGCTGCGTGATCGCGTCCTGCTCGCCGCACCAGACTTCAAATTGTCCGGCGTAACGCTTAAGCCAGCCGTGAATGTCATCATGCGCCAGCATCCACGCGGCAGCGAGGTAGCCTTCGGGGCGCAGCCTGCGCATGCCCGCCGCGACGGTGGCGATATCTTCTGCACGCGCGCCGGGGCGCAGCAGCTTCGCGGCGCGGGTCTGGGCGAGGATGTCGCCACCGAGCGCCATCTGCTGCTCGCGATTACGCCAGACCTGCTCTCGCTGCTCCGGCGCGGCATTACCGTAGCCCTGCGCGGCGTCCGCCAGCACCAGATGAATGACGCGTTCAGGGAACTTCGCCGCAAACGCGCTGGCCACCAGCGCCCCCAGGGAATGGCCCACCAGTACCGCCTGCCAGACGCCTGCGCGGTCGAGCATCGCCGCCAGCGCGTCGGCGTAATCTCCGGCGTTCGCCCGCTCAACCGCCAGCATCGGGCTTTCGCCGTAACCGGGCATGTCCCACGCCAGCACGCGAAAACCGTTCAGCGTCATCTGCTTATGCCAGGACGCAGCGCCAGAGCTGATCCCGTGCAGCAGCATCAGCGGGATGCCGCTTCCCTGTTCACGAAAAGCCGTCATGTCGCCCCCTTAGTTCCGCTTCACTTTTGAGAGCGGATGATCGGAGGGATAGGTCGGGATTTCCGGCTTGTTGGTTCCCAGCATGACGCACATCAGCGCCTCTTCTTCCCCGTGGTTAAACAGGCCGCGATAGATGCCCGGCGGGACGGAGATCAGGTCACGCTCGCGCAGCACGGTTTCGGTGTAGTTGTCGCCGTCCTGGATCATCAGCGTGATCTGCCCTTTGAGCATGAAGAACACCTCCTCCACGTCGTCGTGCAGGTGCAGCGGCCCTTCGCACTTCGACGGCAGCACCATGGTGGAGAAGGTAAAATGGTCCGCCTGCACGGTGTTGGTGTCGTTCGCCACGCCCGTTGCCCCGGTGCCGATGTAGCGCATCTGCGCCCGGCGGTATTTCGGGTCAAAATCGGCCTGGAACTTCAGCGCGTTCCAGTCGTATTTACGGCCTTCGAAGCGCGCGATGCGCGACTCGACCCACTCTTCCATCGTCAGGTGGTCAGGTTTGATGCCTGTTTTGTTGGTTACGGTTGAATCAGTCATGACACTCTCCTCAGTAACGTCTCAGCAGCGGCAGTAACAGGACGCAGCCCACCGCCGCCATCACCGCCAGAAAAATCAGCCCGGAATCCATGCTGTGGGTGAAAGCGATCAGCGCGCCCATCACCGCTGGCGACAGCGCGCCCGCAAAGTTTCCCAGCCCGTTGAAAATGCCGCCCGCCGTGGCGCTCACCCGGGGATGGGTGGCTTTCGCCAGCAGGGCGAAAATGTTGGGGGCGCCGGTGCCCCACATAAAGGTGCTGAAGCTCATCGCCGCGATGATGGCAAGCGGGGTGTCGAGGTGCATCACCGCCGCCAGGCCTACCGCCGCCCCCGCCATCGAGATAAAGCAGGCCGCCGCGCGCTTATCGACCCGGTCAGAGAGCCACGCGCCAATCACCTCTCCCGCCAGCATGGCGATGAACGGCATCGACGACAGCCAGCCCGCGTGCTCCAGGTGGATGCCTTTGCCCTTAATTAAGTAGCCAGGCAGCCAGCCGTTGATGCCCCACAGGTAGGTCAGGAACGCGATGTTAAAGATGCAGATGATCCAGAAGTGCGGGCTAACAAACAGCTCGCGCCGCGCCGCGCGCCGCTCGTCCCGGGACGCCTGCGAGGTGCCGGGTTTTGCTTCCAGACGGATCCCGCGCAGGCCAACGCGCACAAAGATAAGCACCGGCACGGTCAGCATTGCCATCACAAAGAAGGTGCTCTGCCAGCCGAAGGTGTTCAGCAGCCAGAGGGAGAGCGGGAAGCCAATCGCCGCCCCTACCGGCGTGCCCAGCAGCCACAGCATGGTGGCGCGCGCCTGTAAATGCTGCGGGAAGTTGTGGCGCACGATGGCGAAAGCCAGCGGGAACAGCGGCCCTTCCGCCACGCCCAGAAGGATGCGCAGGACGATCATCAGCGTGTAGTTATGGGTAAAACCCATCGCCACCATCAGCACGCACCAGATCGCCATCATCCCGGTGAGCAGGCGCAGCGGCGCGATTTTGTCGCCTAAACCGCTCAAAAATACCGACGAAAAGCCGTAGCTCAGCAGGAAGGCGCTCATCAGAATGCCGAGGCGCGTGGTGTCAAAATCGATGCCCATCGCCTGCTGGAAATGGGTGTCGGAAAAGAGCGCCGCGATGCTGATTTTGTCGAAAAAGGCCAGCAGCACGCAGGCCAGCAGCGACAGCGGGATGGCCCAGCGCACCGCTTTTTCAGGCGTGCGGGTTCCCTCACCGCTCGCCTCGACGGGCGCGGTGTTGGTCTCTAATGTGGTCATGTCTCCCCCTACAGGTGCGGGTTAGCTATCGCAGTGACATCAGTGAAAAAGCCGGATCGGCGAGCGGTACGTCCGACAGGTCCCGCCCAGCCGCCATCCAGCGCTTCGCCAGCTTGACGGTGCGCGCATCGTTGAACGCCACCAGCTGCGTTAGCCGACCGTTGTCGTCCAGCGAGAAGTACAGCGCCTCTTCACGCACTATCGTTCGGCTGCCCGGCTGCGGAATGCCGAGGATCTGGATGTTGTGCTGATATTGATCCGACCACAGCCACGGCGCGTCGTCGTAGCCTGGCGCATCGGGGTTAAGCATCGCTTTCGCCGTCGCCACCGCCTGATTCTGGGCGAAGGCCCAGGACTGAATGCACAGGCCGTAGTGATGGTGCTGCGCCACGTCGCCGGCGGCAAAGATGAACGGATCGGACGTGCGTCCCTGGGCGTCCACCACGATCCCCCGCTCGGTGCGAAGTCCCGCATCGCGCGCCAGCTCCAGATTGAGATCGACGCCGATCCCCACCACCACCGCATCAAAGGTTTCACGCTGACCGTCGCAGTGGATGACCGGCAGGCCATTATTATCCTCCAGCTCCAGCGCGCCGCAGCCGGTACGGATATCTACCCCCTGTTCGCGATGGATGGCTTCTAAGCGCTGCGACACCTCGCCGCTCACCGAGCGCATGCACAGCGCGGGCTGCTGCTCGAACAGCGTGACCGCCACGCCGCTTTTGCGCGCGGAAGCGGCAATCTCAAGGCCGATCCAGCCGCCGCCGACAATCGCCAGTTTTTTACTTTCCGCCAGGCGCGCCTTCAGGCGCTGCGCGTCCTGCCAGTGGCGCAGAGTGTAGACCTGCGGGTCCGCCGCCCACGCCTGCGAAGGCAGGCGCGCCCGCCCGCCGGGGGCCATTAAAAGAATGTTGTAACTAAGATGTTCGCCGTTGCTCAAACGCACGGTTTTCGCTTCGCGATCGACTGATTCAGCACGCAGCGGGCGGTACCAGGTCAGGTTCAACGCCTGCTGTGCTTCTTCGCTAAACAGCCGCGGGAGCGCCGCGTCCGGCTCCAGCAGAGACGCTTTCGACAGCGGCGGACGTTCGTAGAAATCCCACTCCTCTTCCGCCACTACGCAGATCTCGCCGTCGAAGCCCTCGTCGCGCAGGGTTTTCGCCGCCCAGCCGCCCGCCTGACCGCCACCGATAATGACAATGCGCGACGTCATACCGCCTCCGGCTTTTTCTGCTGACGGCGGGTGTCGTGGTCAATCCCACCTTCTACCGCCCATTCGGTAAAGGAGACCAGGGAGTGCTCCAGCTCGCGCGGCTGCCAGTTTTCCGTCAGATAGTCGTCGTTGGTGTAATACTCAAACGCGCCGCCGGTCGGGCTATTGACGTACCAGAAGTACGCCGACGACACCGGATGGCGGCCCGGCCCGATAAAGGTGCTCCATTCATTTTTATTCATCGCGATACCGCCGCCGATCACCTCGTGGATGTCGCGCACGGTGAAGGCCACGTGGTTGAGGCCGCGCTTGCGGTTCGGCAGCTGCAGCAGGAACAGGTTGTGATGTCCGCCGCGCGCCCCGCAGCGCAGGAACACGGCGCGGTTGATGTAGCGGTCCGAAACCTGGAAGCCGAGCACCTCGCGGTAGAATTTCTCCACCGCCGCCAGCTCTTCTACGAAGAACACCACGTGCCCGACGTTGATCGGCTGCGCGCGATCGTAAACCGGGCTGGGCGTGTCGATGCGGCGGGCGTCGCCCCACTGGTTGATCGGCTCAACGTTCAGCTCAACGTCGGTCTGCTGGCTGACCTGCACACGCAGGGCCATGCCGTTCGGATCGAGGCATTCCAGCGCGTCCCCCACTTCGCGGAAGCCGGGCTGCTGCGCAAGCTTCGGGCGCAGCGCGTCAAGATCGGACTGGCTGGCAACCGCCCAGGTCATGCGGCGCAAGGTGTTGCCCGCTTCAAACGCCGGCGGCAGGTCGGGGCTGTCGATGGGGTTCAGCTCCACGCGCGCGCCGCTCAGGGTGGTAAAACGCTGGCCGCTGGCATCGCCCGTCAGGCCAAAATCACGCATAAATTTGGCGCAGTGCGTCAGGTCTTCCACGCCAAATTCCAGCTTTTCAATTCCGGTTACACTCATCGTTCGTTGCCTCATCTGGCCCAAATTGGGCGTAAAACATGCCCGACGCAGTCAAGCGCCTGACGTTAACTCACTGATTTAGCTGGCCTGTGACAAATACCCTAAGAAGCCAGAAATTTTATCCGCCGCGAGGCGAACCTCGTTTTGCAGCCGCTCACGGTCGGTCTGCGGGATCTCTTCCGACGGCACCAGAATGCTGACCACCGCCGCCACGCGTCCGCTTCGGTCATACACCGGGTAGACGATGGAGGAGATGCCGTGGCGGAAGAAGGATTCGCCGATGACAAACCCGCGGGCTTTGTCCTGTTGCACCATCTGCCACAGGGCCTCGCGGTCGTGAAGCTGCCCCGGCGTGTTGCCCGGCAGGCGCTCGTGCGGGAACAACTGTTCGAAATCGGCGCGGGAAATATCGGTCAGCAACATGCGGCCCAGCGAGGTGCAGTGCACCGGCAGGCGGGTGCCAATGCTGACCTGATTGATGCGCGACCCGGCGGCGCTGACGCGGGCGATGTAGATAATGTCGCGCCCGTCGCGGATCGCCAGATGGCTGCTGCACTGGCTCACGTCGCGCAGCTGCTCGATCACCGGCTGGCCGACCTGCGCCACGTCCAGCGAGGCGATGTACTCAAAGCCGAGACGCAGCACGTTCATGCCCAGCGAAAAGGTATTGGTGCGCGCGTTGCGCTCCAGAAAGCCCATGTACTCCAGCGTCTGCACCACGCGATAGGCGGTCGCCTTCGGCATATCCACCAGCCGGTGCAGCTCGGCAAAGGTCAGATCGCGATGCTGCTCGCCAAAGGCCAACAGCAGCTGTAAACCGCGCTCCAGCCCCGGCACCAGATACTTCACTTCCTGATCGTTTGCCATAATCGCTACACCTTAGTTAAAGACAAAACCGCCGTTGACCGGGATCAGCTGCCCGGTGATAAACCGCGACAGATCGCTTAACAGCCAGACCACGCTGCCGGTGACGTCTTCCGCCTGCTGCGCGCCGGTTAACGCGCGGCCATTTTCGTAGAGCTGATGGCGCTCGGCCGGAACATATTCGGTCGCCTCGACGCGGGTTAACCCCGGCGCGATGGCATTAATGCGTATACGCTTTTCACCCAGTTCGCGCGCCATTGAGCGGGTCATGGCAATCACGGCGCCCTTGCTGGCGACGTAGGCCATCAGGCGCGGCGCGCCCCACAGCGCGGTGTCGGACGCAACGTTCACGATACCCGCGCCCTCGCGCAGCAGCGGCACCGCGGCGCGCGTCACCAGCCAGGTGCCTTTGACGTTAACGCTCATCACCCGATCCCAGAGATCCGGATCGTAATCGAGCATATTTTTGCCGCCGACGCCCGTCGCCATCGCCGCGTTGTTCACCAGGCCATCGATCTGACCCCGCTCGCCAATCGCGCTGAACACCTGCTCAATGGACTGTGGATCGGCCAGATCGATAACGTGCGGTTCGATCGCATAGCCCCGCTCGCTCAGGGCGTGGGCGCTTTCGGCCAGCTCGCCCTTGAGGATGTCGCATATCACCACCGCTGCGCCCTGCTCCGCGCAGGCTTTGGCAAAGTGAAAGCCCAGCCCGCGCGCGGCGCCGGTTATAACGATGCGCTTGCCGCTCAGCAGCCCGTTCATCAGGCGGCTCCCTGCTGTTCTTCGCGCATCGCCAGCTGCTCTTTGGCGGCCTTTTGCATCATGCGGCGCAGGCGCGAGAGGCCGACGTCGTGCTGATACAGGTATTCATGGTCGCGGGCGTTTGGCGCCAGGCTTTCCAGCACCACGCGGTCCTGCTCCAGCACTTCCCAGTGCAGTTTTTCCAGACGGTTGCGGTACATGAAGCGCCACATGTCGCGCTGCCAGCCCTGCACCCGGCGAATGCGCCAGAAGAAGACGCGGCAGTTGTCGTTATCTTCCGGCACCACCATGCCGACGATAAAGAAGTGGCCGCCCGGCCCGAAACGCTTCTTGTACGGAATGGAGAGGCGCATCCAGCAGGTGCCGCTGTTGCCCAGCTCCACCCAGTCAAAGTTGACGCCGCTCTGCCCTTTCTTCTCGAAGATAAAGCCGGTTTTGGTCGGCTGGAGCACCATGTCGGCCTTGCGATCCCCTTCCGCCATTGAGTGCGACGAGGAGTGCAGATAGGTGCCGTGCATCGGGTCCATCACGTTTTCCAGCGCGTACTGGTAATTGCATTTCCACGCGGCGGTGCAGAGGAAGTTGCTGAAGCTGTCCGTATCGGCGAGCTCGTCCGGGAAGGTCAGCTCGTCCGGCTGCTGGTCTGCGGTGACGCCAAACCACAGGAAGATTGCGCCGTGCGCCTCCTGCACGTTGTAGCTGCGCACGCACTGCTGGCCGACCAGCGGGCATTTGTCCACGGCGGGCACGTCTTTCACCTCGCCGTTGCCCGCGACCTCCACGCCGTGATACCAGCAGGCAATGCGGTCGCCAAGGTTCCAGCCCATCGACAGGCGTGCGCCGCGGTGCGGACAGCGGTCCTCCAGCGCCTGCACCTGGCCGTCTTTGTTGCGCCAGACCACAATCTGTTCGCCCAGGCGGGTAATGCCCACCGGTGCAGACTGCACCTCCCAGCTCGCCAGCACCGGATACCAGAGGCCGCGCAGACCTTTATCGAGATAGTGTTGTACGGTAGTCGTCATCGTGTTGCCCTCAGTAGCCGTTAACCTGTAAGAATGCCTGGAAGCTGGCCTCGCTCCACGGCTCGCCCTGCTGATCGTGCATGCGCACCGCGTTCAGCCCGTTCACCAGCTCCGGTAAAGTTTCAACTCCCTGCTCGAAGAGATCTTCCAGCGTGGCGATGAGGTTCACTTCCCAGCTTTCCGGCTCGCGGCTGCGGGTCTGCCAGATAAGGTTCTGGTAATCACCCGGCTTATGGATCGCACCGTTACCGCCCTCAGCCGGTGGGGCAAACTGACGGCTTTCCGGCAGCGCCGGGTTGTAGTTCAGGGTGTCGCTCATGCCACGGTCTCCTCGACGAAGGTAATCTGAATCTGGTTTTCAAAAACCCGAACCGGGTAGCGGTTGAGGTTGCGCCCGCCGGGGCCGTGCAGGCACTGACCGGTTTTGACGTCGAATACCGCCTCGTGCAGCGGGCATTCCACCTTGCCGTCTTCCACGAAGCCCTGGCTCAGCAGGGCATAGGCGTGGGGGCATACGTCTTCCAGCGCGTAATATTCACCGTCAATCAAATACACGCCGATCTCTTTACCGTCGACGTTGCCGCTAAAAGGGAAATCTTCCTGTACTTGTTCTGCGTCACATACGCCTATCCAGCTCATCACGATCCTCCAGGCTTTTGTTTCATATATGAAACTCTGTTTCTTATTTAATACGGTCAATATAAAAGCGATGAATGTTTCGTCAAGCCGCAATGTGACGAATTTGTTAATCAAATGGCAATTAATTAACTAAGTGTGCAAAGGATCACGAAAAAATGCAGCGATATGAAATTTTCATTATTTCGGTGTGAAAGAATACGATTTATCGATGACCTTAAATTTCAATAAACAGTGATTGACTTCTTTTCTTTTTGTTCCTTAAAAATAAAAGAAGTGAAAAACATGGTGTTTCACCTGTGAAACTTAATTTTATTTTTTCTTTAATAAACAATGAGTTTCACAGGTGAACCATTTTACCCACGTGACAATCACGCGCATAAAAATAGAAATAAGCGAAAACATAAGGCAGGCGTTATGACGGCAAGATGGCAAGGCACAGTGGCATTGTTATTACTGATTATTATTTCCTACGTTGACCGGGTGAATATTTCTGTAATGATTTTAAACCCGGAATTTGCTCAGCATTTTCAGCTAAATGAAAACAGAATGTTACAGGGAATGCTTATGACCTGTTTTCTGCTGGGTTATGGATTTTCAGCTTTATTATTAACTCCGGTTATTGAAAGCAAACTCCATTATCGACAGGGATTATTGAGCAGCATAGCGATGTGGGCAGCGGTATGCGCCATTTCCCCGCTGCTCGGATCGCTGATGGGCATGCTCGTCACGCGCACGATCCTGGGGATCGCTGAGGGGCCGCTCTTTTCGCTGAAAACGCGCTTCATCAGCGATCACTTTAGCGCGCAGGAGATCGGCAAACCCAACGCCGTGACCGCGCTGGGGGTCTCGCTCGGGCTGGCCGTGGGCTTTCCGCTGGTAACGTGGCTGATGGCGCATCTCGGCTGGGCCGGATCGTTTTATGCCCTGGCGGTACTGAACCTGGTGCTGGGCGGCGGCCTTGTCTGGCGCTTCCTGCCCGCGCCGCGGGGTGCGGAGAAAATCAAAAAACCGGGCTTCGCAGAGACGTTTTCGCTTGCCTGGCAGACGCCGCTGCTCGGGTGGATCCTGCTGGTGGAGATTGCCACCCTGAGCTATCTCTGGGGGAGCAGCGCCTGGCTGCCCGCGTGGCTGCGCGACGAGCATCATTTCTCGCTGCACGCCACGGGCATGCTTGCGGCCATTCCCTTCCTGCTGAGTCTGGGCTCGAAGTTCCTCGGCGGGGTGCTGCTCGACAAAATGCGCCCGGAACAGGCGCCAATGCTGTTTGTGGTGGGCGGCGCGCTGACGGCGCTGTCCGTGGTCGCGCTGATGCTCAGCCATCAGCCTGCCTTGCTGGCGCTGTTTATGCTCTCGGCGAATATCTTCTGGGGGCTACAGGGGGCGGCTATTCCGGCGGTGATCCAGCATCACGCCGCGCGGGAAGCGGTGGGCAGCGCTTACGGTATTATCAACGGGATCGGCAATATCTGCGCGGCGTTTATTCCGCTGCTGATGGGGATGGTAATGAGGTCGGTAGGGTCGGTTAGCTCAGGCTTTTCGGTGCTGGTCGTCTCGCAGGTAATCACCCTGCTTGCCGGGGGAATGTTGCTGCTGCGCATGCGTCGCGCAGCAGCAATCAGCGCGTAAGGCTTATTCGCCTTTTTTCGCGGCCTGGATGTAGAGCATTTCCAGCGCCAGGGTCGCCGCGGCAAGCGCGGTGATTTCGGACTGGTCATAGGCTGGCGCCACTTCTACCACGTCCATCCCAACGATGTTCAGATCCTTCAGGCCACGCACCAGCTTGATGGCGCGGTCTGACGTCAGGCCGCCAATCACCGGCGTACCAGTACCCGGTGCAAACGCCGGATCCAGGCAGTCGATATCGAAGGTCAGGTATACAGGCATATCGCCGACGATCTGCTTAACCTGAGCCAGAATATCGTCCACGCCGCGATCGTTCACCTGGCCGGCGTCCAGCACGGTGAAACCGTTGTCTTTGTCGAACTCGGTACGGATGCCGATCTGCACGGAGTGGTTCGGATCGATCAGGCCTTCTTTCGGCGCGGTGTAGAACATGGTGCCGTGGTCGAACTCGCAGCCGTTCGCGTAAGTGTCGGTATGCGCATCGAAGTGCACCAGCGCCATTTTACCGAAGTGCTTCGCGTGGGCGCGCAGCAGCGGCAGAGTGACGAAGTGGTCACCGCCGAAGGAGAGCATGCGCTTGCCGGCCGCCAGCAGCTTCTCGGCGTGCGCCTGCAGCTTTTCGCTCATCTCACGCGCGTCGCCGAAGGCGTACACCAGGTCACCGCAGTCCACCACGTTCAGGCGCTCGCGCATGTCGAAGTTCCACGGGAAGCGGTTGTGCTCCCAGGCCAGGTTGGTGGAAACCTGACGGATTGCCGCCGGGCCGTGACGTCCACCCGCACGACCGGAGGTTGCCATGTCGAACGGCACGCCGGTGATCACCCAGTCCGCATCGCTGTCGTACGGCTGGAAGTTCATTGGAAGGCGTAAAAAACCAAACGCGTTAGATACCAGAGAGTTATCGTACTGATGACCTAAAGTGCTCATGTCCTGACCTCTTTTAACGTCGATACATTAAAAACAGATGAAAAAAATCCCCTCCGCGTCGTTAAACCCGACGAGGAAGGGATTGATTCGTAAATCGCATATTGGGGCGAATTATCGCCGGTAATTCATACGGGTTCAAGTGAGTATAGGGCATTGTGCGGTCTGATGCCCTCACCCCAACCCTCTCCCACCGGGAGAGGGAGGATTTACTACTCGTCTTCCAGGTAGGTGTACCCGTACAGACCCGCTTCAAACTCTTCCAGGAACTGCTGCTGCAAGGCATCGTCCAGACCGGTGTTTTTCACCTGGTCGCGGAACTGGGTGAGCAGTTTTTTCGGATCCAGCTGCACGTATTCCAGCATATCCGCCACGGTGTCCCCTTCATCGGACAGCTCAACCTCGACGCTGCCGTCAGGGAAGACAAACACGTCAACCGCTTCGGTATCGCCGAACAGGTTGTGCATGTTGCCGAGGATCTCCTGATACGCACCCACCATAAAGAAGCCCAGCATTGGCGGGTTCTCCGGGTCGTATTCCGGCATTGGCATCGTCGTTGCGATACCGTCACCGTCAACGTAGTGGTCAATCGCGCCGTCAGAATCACAGGTGATGTCCAGCAGCACCGCGCGACGTTCCGGGGCGTGGTTCAGCCCTTCCAGCGGCAGAACCGGGAACAGCTGGTCGATACCCCAGGCATCCGGCATCGACTGGAACAGGGAGAAGTTGACGTACATTTTGTCCGCCATACGCTCCTGCAACTCGTCAATAATCGGACGATGTGCGCGGTTGCTCGGGTCGAGCTGTTTCTGCACTTCATGGCACATGTTCAGATAGAGCTGCTCGGCCCACGCGCGCTCCTGCAGGCTGAAGGTGCCTGACGAGTAGCCGACGTGAATATCGTGCAGGTCCATCTGGCTGTCGTGCAGCCATTCGCGCAGGGAACGGCGCGTGCCCGGCTCGTGCATTTCCTGCCAGGTTTCCCACATACTTTGCAGAGAGCGTGGAGCATCGTCTGCCGGAGGCGTCGCTTCGGTGATTTCGCTGCGCTCAACGCCGATGATGTTAGAGACCAGCACCGTGTGGTGCGCGGTAACCGCGCGGCCAGATTCGGTAATCACCGTCGGGTGCGGCAGGCCATGCTCTTCACAGGCATCGCCAATCGCCCAGATGATGTTGTTGGCGTATTCGTTCAGGCCGTAGTTCACCGAGCAGTCGGACTGCGAGCGGGTTCCTTCGTAGTCCACGCCCAGGCCACCGCCCACGTCGAAGCACTGAATATTCACGCCAAGCTTGTGCAGCTCAACGTAGAAACGCGCGGACTCACGCACGCCGGTGGCGATGTCGCGAATATTGGCCATCTGCGAGCCGAGGTGGAAGTGCAGCAGCTGAATGCTGTCCAGACGACCGCGCTCGCGCAGGATCTCCACCAACTGCAGCACCTGGTTCGCCGCCAGGCCGAACTTGGATTTTTCACCGCCGGAGGACTGCCATTTACCGGACCCCTGCGACGCCAGACGCGCACGTACGCCGAGGCGTGGGATCACATTCAGACGCTCGGCCTCTTCCAGCACGATGGCAATTTCGGTCATCTTCTCGATAACCAGATAGACCTTGTGGCCCATCTTCTCGCCAATCAGCGCCAGACGAATGTATTCGCGGTCTTTATAGCCGTTACAGACGATCACCGACCGGGTCATGCCCGCGTGCGCCAGAACCGCCATCAGCTCCGCTTTGGAGCCTGCTTCCAGTCCCAGCGGTTCGCCGGAGTGGATCAGGGATTCGATTACGCGGCGGTGCTGGTTCACCTTGATCGGGTAAACCAGGAAGTAGTCGCCGTTATAGCCGTAGGATTCACGCGCGCGCTTGAACGCGGCGTTAATGGAACGCAGGCGATGTTGCAGGATCTGCGGGAAGCAGAACAGTGCAGGCAAACGCTGGCCCTGCGCTTCACGGGCTTTCACCAGCTTAGCGAGATCCACGCGCGCTTCAGGGACGTCCGGGTCCGGGCAGACGCTGATGTGGCCCAGCTCGTTGACGTCGTAGTAGTTATTGCCCCACCAGGCAATATTGTAAGTGCGCAGCATCTTGCTGGCTTCCTGGGAGCTCATCGCAACCTCCTGCATAGAACGTAGTACACCCTGTTCGCCCGCTGACGAAGGCGAAAAAGAAGACATGTCGTCAGACATAGCGAACCTCAACTCTTTGTATTAAGTGTAAAACAGTTGACTACTATCGCAGCGTTATACGGCGATAACAACCCATAAACGGCTCCGTTTCCCAGCAGAGTATGCTGAAATCCAGACCGTGCGACCGGTTTCTTATTCATATCATTGTAAAACACGTATCCGAACTCTGTATGACAAGGTTCGGCGAAACCACGAGAAAACTCTTGTATTAACAAGAGCGCCCTTGTTCAGTTTTCACAGAGCGTAACCGGCCCTTGAATCCTGAGAAGCGCCGAGATGGGTATAACATCGGCAGGTTTGCAGACTAGAAATGCGGGTTGCGGGAATCAATGGCGCGCCAGAACGGCAGCGCTGAATTAGCGGAAAACGATGGTTCATTATCTCGTATCACCTCCACGGCCGCCTCTGATGAAACGGACCCCAAGCCAAAGCTAAAAGTTCACTGCTTAACCCGGCTGGAAGTGGCGACACGATGTATTCATCGAGCGCTGATTTTATATGAGCCGCGCGCCGCGTTTTATACCGAGAAGGGGGCTAAAAAGCAAAACAAAAATACGCGTGTTGCCAGCAGCGTCAGGAAAAATTTCCAGCAGCCATTTCAACGCAGTGAGAGATGAATCAAAAAAAACTGGAAATCGGGCGAAGAAGTGACCTAAAATAGCCATCCAGATGTTAATCCATCTATACTGATTAACACTCATACTGCCAGTGTCAAAAACCTGCAGGCCTTGGTAGAATTATCTCCTTTGGCTATTCCACACAGCAGCTTGAGCTAACCAAATTCCTCTTAGGTGAAATAAAACATGGCAAAACACCTGTTTACGTCCGAGTCCGTATCAGAAGGACATCCTGATAAAATTGCTGACCAAATCTCCGATGCGGTGCTGGATGCGATCCTGGCGCAGGATCCTAAAGCGCGCGTAGCGTGTGAAACCTATGTCAAAACCGGCATGGTTCTGGTTGGCGGTGAGATCACCACCAGCGCATGGGTTGATATCGAAGAGATCACCCGTAACACGGTGCGTGAGATCGGCTATGTGCATTCTGATATGGGCTTTGATGCCAACTCCTGCGCGGTGCTGAGCGCGATTGGCAAACAGTCTCCGGACATCAACCAGGGCGTTGACCGTGCCGATCCGCTGGAACAGGGCGCGGGCGACCAGGGCCTGATGTTCGGTTATGCAACCAACGAAACCGACGTGCTGATGCCAGCACCTGTGACCTACGCACACCGTCTGGTGCAGCGTCAGGCTGAAGTGCGTAAAAACGGCACCCTGCCGTGGCTGCGCCCGGATGCGAAAAGCCAGGTCACCTTCCAGTACGACGACGGCAAAATCGTCGGTATTGACGCTGTGGTGCTGTCTACCCAGCATGCCGAAGAGATCGATCAGAAATCCCTGCAGGAAGCAGTGATGGAAGAGATCATCAAGCCGGTTCTGCCAACCGAATGGCTGAGCTCAGCAACCAAATTCTTCATCAACCCAACCGGACGCTTTGTTATCGGCGGTCCAATGGGCGACTGCGGCCTGACCGGTCGTAAAATCATCGTTGATACCTACGGCGGCATGGCGCGTCACGGTGGCGGCGCGTTCTCCGGTAAAGATCCGTCTAAAGTTGACCGTTCTGCCGCGTACGCTGCACGTTATGTGGCGAAAAACATCGTTGCTGCCGGCCTGGCTGACCGCTGTGAAATTCAGGTTTCCTACGCAATCGGCGTTGCTGAGCCAACCTCCATCATGGTGGAAACCTTCGGTACTGAAAAAGTGCCTTCAGAACAGCTGACCCTGCTGGTGCGCGAGTTCTTCG
The DNA here is from genome assembly GCF_047530715.1 of Enterobacter sp. 04-C-12-SI-ECC. Taxonomy (NCBI): domain Bacteria; kingdom Pseudomonadati; phylum Pseudomonadota; class Gammaproteobacteria; order Enterobacterales; family Enterobacteriaceae; genus Enterobacter; species Enterobacter sp. 04-C-12-SI-ECC. Next base: position 100,542 of record NZ_JBLKDI010000012.1, on the reverse strand, counting down.
ACCTGCGTCCATACGGCCTGATTCAGATGCTGGATCTGCTGCACCCAATCTACCAGGAAACCGCTGCATACGGTCACTTTGGTCGTGAACATTTCCCATGGGAAAAAACCGACAAAGCCGCTCTGCTGCGTGAGGCTGCCGGTCTGAAGTAATCGACAGCCGAGAGTATTAAACAGGCCAGCCTTTGTTTATATACAGTTAACTTAAACGTGTATAAAGTGTACTAAAGCAGATGGATCTGCTTTTTTTTCACCCAAAAACTAAGCAAAGTATACAGTGTGTATTGTGTATTCTACTTAAAGGAAAACATGATTTGTCATCAGTTAAAGTCAGGGCAACGATTGTAGAAGATAACACTGGTATCAAAAGCCAAATCCCTATCCTTCTGACAGAGCAGGGAGAGTTGAGTGTGGTAACAGATTACCTGCTTAAGTTAGAAGCCGACGATGTAAGCCACTCGGTAATGAATGGGGTCCTCCAGGCTGTGTCCTTATTGCTGGATTACATGCAGGCAAATAGAGGCGACTTTGACGACCCAATGCTGCTCTTCCAGACTTTTTCTAAGCGTTTATATACTGGAACGATTGGCGAGAATGGGATTGACCCTTCAGGTTTGTATTGGGTGCCGGCCTCAACCAGTAACGTGAATAAACATATTCAACGACTGTCTGCCTTCACCGACTGGCTGGCACACAAACAAGGTGTAGAGTCTGTGAATCCGTTGTGTGAAGCGACCCGGCATGAACAGAGGTTAAATTACGCCGCATGGTATCGCAAAAATCAGAACGATTTTTTAGGTCATATTGAAGATAAAACTGTTAACAAAACCATCCGTAAGGCGAGAACGATCAAAGGCCGTACTCCTCTCACAATAGCTGAACATGATGCTATCGCATTTCCCGAAATGCACTGGGAAAAATTCTATATGTGTGGTGTTGGTGGCTCTGGCGATCCACGAGTGGCACTAAGAGATAAATTAATTCTTCTGCTTATGCACGGTGGTGGGGTGCGCGAAAGTGAGGCGTTAACACTTTGGGTGACGGATGTATTTGAAGACCCGTATAACCCAGACAGTGCTGTGGTCAGGATCTATAACGAGACTGATGGTAAGGCCCCTGAAGGTTGGCGTAATCGCTCTGGTGCATCAACCAGAGCGGCATATTTAAAAGAACAATATGCCCGGATACCACGACAGCGAATGAAAGGAACTGCCCGACTTGGCTGGAAGAACCGCGTGGTTGATCATAAAGATAATTACCTACAGGTTCAGTGGTTTCCTGCCGACTATGGAAAAGTGTTTATGTCACTCTGGAAAAACTATCAAAAGTATCGCGCCAGTATCGACTGTCACCACCCTTATGCATTCATTTCTTTTCATCACAGCGCCCTCGGTAACCCTTACACAATTTCCGCTTTTCATGACAACTACATCAATGGATTAAAACGAATTGGTTTAGAACCAAACAAGGCAGAAGGTTTAGGCCCTCACGGACATCGACATAACTACGGAAGACGATTAGAGCGTTCAGGGCTGAGCCCGCTTGTGATCCGCCGTTGCATGCATCACAAGTCTCTGGATTCACAAATCCCATATACAGGCAAAGGTCAGAAAGAAATTTCGGACGAACTCACTAAAGCTACACTGCTGCTGGCAAACCCTGATTCGAAAGTCAAAATTCTTGACTGGAAAGCTCTAACTGAACATGGCTTTAATGACATTGACCCGCAGGGTTATTTCACAGGCCGGAATCCAAAGCTGAGAGGTAAATAATGTTGCCACCAAAAAGCAAAAAAAATGATGGGCGTACATCCGACTTAGCTTTCTTATGGATGCTGACTACGCTTGGCGCAGAATGGCGGCAATGGCAGGAGCTGGCAGCAAAGTGGATGGCAACACAAACCCTCGGTATAAGTGATAAACGCGAGGCCCTGGGACGCTTCTTTGAGTCCTATATTGCTGTGTACGCCCCGTATGCAATAAGTGATTTGTCATTATTTTTTAAAGGCTACCAGGGACATAAGTGCTCCAGTGAAGAGTTTGAGCAAATTATAAGGAGCACTGTTGCCGCATCCGCGAACATTCAAAAAGGCATGAACTATGCTTATGAATTCATTGATTTTGTTGTCAAAGACGTTTTTTCGGAAAAAGATAACTATGGCAATTTAGTTCCATTGGTTTTAAATCCACTCCGAAAAATTAAAAAAGGATATGTTGCTACAGAAACAGTGCGCAACCCCTTACCATATCGCTATATTCAGAACCTGCGCCAGATCCTTTGTCCATTACCGGATAAAACTGAACTCACCATTATCGGTCAGAATCTTAAACAGGAAGAAAAATTACTTCCTGCTTGGCATTACCGTCACTTTAAATACTGGGTTTGGGCGCAGCATGCTGGGAGCGACTGGTTTGAAGTCGGGCCAGAACTGATTGATAAAAATGACCCCGACTGCGTATGGCGTACCAGAGAAGTGACCCGTAAAGGTAAAAAAATCACCCTTTATCAAATCTGGTCGCCTGTAAAAGCAATGATGATTTTCATTAAGCTCCACCTGCCACTTCGTTCCTCGCAGGTTCGTATGCTGGACAGCGGAGAAGCCGATACGTGGCGCTATGAAAATGGTCGATGGATTCTTAACACTCGACATGATTTCGCCCTTGGCAGTGCAAAGCGCCCATTTGGAAAAGGCATATTCCGTCGGATTTACGATACCATGACTGGACTATACTCGACGGGGTTGTACATCAATACCAACAAGACTGCTGACCAGAATAAAAATGAACTGGAACGTGGTTACATCATACCGTGGCAAAACGAAGAAGTGCTGTACTGGCTGGAGAAATTGAGGAACTGGCAAGAAAAATACAATCCGATTGCGAAGCCTACCGAATGTACTTTGCTGCTGAGAAAGCATATACACCACCAGGGATCAGACAGACAACTGAAAAGTATGGGAGAAATCGCTTTTCTGTTCCGTGACGCATCTGCCAGAGGCGAGGATAAACAAAAACCTATTCCTTATAACGCGTCAGATTCATTCTGGTATCAATTGCTGCTTGAATTAGAAAATCAACTCGCAGCCCGCGGGGATACCCTGGATAACGACGAGCGTTTGAAGCTGGTTGTGGATTATCCCGAGGGAAGAATGAAAGGTACAGCCACGCTGTTTCCTCTTCACAGCCTGCGTGTCTCTCTGATCACTGCGTACACAATGGACACACAACTGCCATTACCTGTGATTTCAAAACTCCTGGCAGGCCATACTCGCCTGTTGATGACCATCTATTACAACAAAATCACACCTTCTGTCATGGCAGATAAAATGAGCGAGGCACATGACACTCTGGATGTTAAATCCAGGCTGTCGGTTCGCAACTTTCTCAAAGATGCTTCAATGGAGCAGATTCAGTGCAGGATGGCATATCACAGCGAGGGGAGTATCCAGACAGCTCTGGTTAATCGTAACCCGATTGGCTGGGAAGAGCGTTCGTGTGGGCTGTGCCTGATGGGAGGTAACACCGTGAAGCCTGATGAAATTAATACCCTAGGAGGATGCTGGAATGGTGGGGTATTGATAAAAGACTCAGGCTCCGCTGCCAGCCGTATTTATGAAAGTGTCCCCCATGGCCCTCAAAACTGTATTCGTTGTCGATGGTTTATCACCGAGGCCCGGTTCCTTCCTGCGCTCAATGCCCAATTTAACCAGCTGAGTTACAGGGCACACCAGGCTTCTGCCTTATCTGTGGAAATTGAAGGTGAACTGGACATACTTAAAGATGAACAGTTTTTCTTTGAGGAACAAGGAAAACCCTTTATCAGACATGATGAGCTAAAGGCACTACAGCGCCGTTATGAAATACAGCAAGCAGAAGCAGATGAGTATACGAAAGACTGGATTGCGTGTTTTGAACTTATTAACAAAATCATTCGTGTCGAAGAACTCAGGAAGGACGGCGACCTCAAAGATAAATTGATTGCGGTTGGCTCAGAGCAGGACGTTTGTCATGCTCTGAAGTTTATCGAAACTGACTCGGAATTATTGCATCTGTCTTTATTGTGCGAGGATGCTGAGTTCTATCCAGATTTGCTGGATGAACTTCGCAAAACTCCGGTCATTCAAAAGCGTTCGGTGCAGCTGAGTCGGGTATTAATGAAAAAAGGTTTTGAGCCTGTTTTCATGGAAATGGACGATAAACAGCAGCTTATTGCTGCCAACGCAATGCTGCGTCAGATGGCTAAAATAGCTGATCCTGACGATAAACTTGAAGGATACCGCAAGGTGGTCGGTTATATTGAGGCAGGTGAATACCTGACTAATAATAACCTTTTTTCTGAGGGGATTCAGTCCCTTACCAGCAAAGCCATTCACCTTAGTCACATTGCCCTGCCTGACTTACTGGAGAACTAATGGAATTAAATATTGATATCATTCTTGCTGATTTGAAAGAAGGCAAAGTAAAGCGGACTCAGCAGAACCTTGAAAAGCTTAATGACACCTTGAAGAAATATGCTGAATCAGGCCAGCGAGACTTCTCCATCACAAAGATTGGGTTGGTGTCCGCTGCCGATGGCGGTCTTGCTTATGAAGCCCTGCGGGCTACCCGTAACGAGCATTACCGCACACTGATAAAGGCCTGGGCAGCCACTTGTAATACCAGTATCCAAAAGCCATTATCCGGTACCTCCCGGTCTAAATCTGTTCCCGCAGACTATAAACTTTTAGAGCGCATCCCGGACCTGGCGGTACGCGCCTTGTTTGGCCAAATCATTGCCGAGCGTAACCGCTACCGCAATGAAGTAAATCTGCTCAAACAACATGCCAATATCATCATCGACAAACGCCCCGTGCGGCAGTTTCAAACGACACCAGAATCTACGGTGGAGGTATTACCGTCCCTGTCAGGAATTCTCACCCACTCAGAAAAGAAAGCCCTGGCGTATTCCATATCTGAGGAATGCATGGATAAGAACAACTGGCAGATTACCCAGGCCGGGCAAGTAAAAGACACGGACTACAACAGTGAAGTTTTTCCACGAGGTTTTGTCACAGGGCTTCGAAAGTTATTGGATGTGGCAGATGAATAACGGCAAATGGCTATGTAAGCATCCCACATAATTGTCACCATTTTTCCCGTCTGGCGGGAGAAAATTCATATTTGTCTTTCTCTTCTGTTGAGGAAGCTGGAGTTGAAGGTTTGTTCGAAGATAAGGAAAGCTCAATCCCTAAAACAGTAAACACTCTGAATAGCCTTTCAAAACTGGCACTCGATGGATTGGATTCGAAACGTGCATAAGCTTGCTGTGACACTCCTAATCGCTCTGAAATAGCTTTCTGTGTGAGTCCATTAACTTTGCGAAAACCAATCAATATTGGACGTAAATGATCAAGATGCTTTATCGGATAGGCTTTATTCATTTTGAGATAACCACGCGTTGTTGCGTCTGAAACATGCTTCTGGAGTCTCATTTAACAACGTACAGGGTGTTAAAACAAGAATACAAACTACAGATTGTTAAACAAACATGTAGTAGCGCTTAAACCCTTATTGAAAGGGCTTTCTGCATGATGCTCGACTCAGAGAACATTATGAGTATGTTGCAGGATCTCTAAAGGTGAATCGTTCGTTTGCGAGAACTTAAGCTGTATGGAGGAAGAGGTCCTGAAAGAAGGCGTGGAGTGCGATCACTCGTGAAAATGGATAGCGCCTGCGTCCTTGTTGCCTAAGGATGGAGAATCGCGCAAGTCAGCCGCGCCTTGTGTGTATCGCGTGGGCAGTTGTCACTACGAGTTAAACTTTCTGCCGGTTAGCAGGGCAAGCGCTGTGACCGGCGTAACGACGAAGCACTTCCCCCATGGATAGACAGATAAGTTCTCTGATAGAAAGCAATTTATTATATTTAAAACACCATCCAATAATTCACAAAGTAAATATTAAAAGACTCTCTAAATTAAATTCAGAGTCTCGTCATGAGATTTACAAATACATGATTGAAATGAATCTCTTTGAAACTGGCTGTTCAGACCTGATTAAACCTGCAAATTGTTTTTGCTCAGGGTGTCCCTAAGTTAAAAACTACTCACAAGTACATGAACAGGCTCTGTTTTTATTATCTGGATAATTTGCCTTTTCCTTTCAAAAGTTAAAATCAAACCCAAATAACTCTTCCTTTTTTTATCCAGAAATGAGATTGACAACCATCTTTTAACCATACAGAAGGATACAGGGAAGGTAAGCTGTTATCGTCAAGAGCATAATCCCATCTGGGGTTGGCTTCTTCTATAGCCAGTAACTCAATGGTTCGCCCACATCCACAGGGACACTTAAATCCAATACACCAATCCTCCGTGCCCTCTCTGGCGAGAATTATGGAACGAAGGGGCATCTTATCCGGTAATGAATCTGCATTAACGATAATCAGTTGCCTTGCCGGAAGTAAATATTCAAACTTGCGTAGAAAATAATAAAGAACCTTGTTGAAAAAAGACATTACATATCTCCCAGTTCAGGAATACCCAAAAGTGGTTCTTTCCTGCCAGCGGCTATACGGGGATTGGGAGCCCTGGCAATTGCATCTTCATCGATATAGTCCTCTTCAACGCCAGAAAGACTGAACAACGTTCGCGCATATCCCTTGTTAGGGTATTCACGAAAAGGGAAACATCTGGCGATATATTCCAGTACACATGCTGCCGCTGCCCTCATGTTCAGTGTTATTACAGCTGGAGCCTCTTCCTGTAGCCCTGTGATGTAACCTCTTTCGACTTGCTCGTCATACTCTTCTTCGCTCAGGTTTTCACGGTAGATAAGCTCCGGGGTGTATACTTGCCGATCAGATAACGTAGATCCACCGGGTTTTACATAGTCTATCCGTCCCGTGACATCCGTAATTTTTCTTCCATCCTCAGGATCAACATGCGTTGGTATTTTTACACCCACATCAAGCAGTGGGATTAAAAATGACGAAGCAATGCGATCTGCAATCATCCGAGCCTGGAAAGTATCAACACAGCAAAAAATCACATCTGCATTTGCCGCTGACAGAACGGCTTCTCGCGAGAAGATGGTGTCCTGAATGGGTTGGGCAATATCTTTTCCTCGTATATTGCGAATAGCTTGCGCAAACATATCAACCTTCGACCGGCCGCTCAGGGCATCATCAAGAGTCGAGTTCAGGATCCTGTTCAGATTTTTCTTTTCAATATGATCATGATCAATAAGAACTATTTCCCCAAATCCTAGCCGGGCAACCTGTTCGGCCACAATTGAACCTGTGCCAGATACACCAATGATAGCTGCGGTAAGTTTGTTAAAGGTGTCAGTCATACCCGATGTAAAAGCTATCGGTTGCTGGCTTAACTCATAAATACCATCCCACCAGTAGTGAATATCATCACCTGCGACAGTTACTAAATCCACATTCTCAGCGTATTTCCCCTTACGATAGAGCCGTGCACGCATGCTTCCTTCAGAGACCATAATTGCTGAACCATGAACAGTGTCAACGCCCTGATAAAGAGAAAGCATCGTCTGAGCATCACTTGCATCATCCGTATCCGAGAATTCAAGCAAACCGCCGGGATGTGAATGTACAAGAATAACTGTCATTAAAGTTTCTTCAGCGGCATCAATGGCTTTCTCCAGATAGCTACCAGGCCATGATATAAAGTCACTCGTCCTGGATACGCACTCTTCATATGGAACCGGAATTAGCTCCTTTGCCATGAGCTTCAGACGAACTCCTTCATAACGGTTACACACCAGGATTGCAGCCGCCTCTTTTTCGTCTCCTGGAAAAAGATGTTTCTTCAGAGAAGTATGGAGTTCCTGAGTTAAGATTAGACGACTTCCGTGGCTCATTGCTCCACCTCCTTTTGCAGACAACCATCAGCCATGGCCAGTTGAGAAATAACTGAATCGGTCTCAGGATCCCATGAGCGATGGCGAGACCATCGCTGATACGCAACACTATCAATAACCGCCGTAGCTTCCGTAGCCGGAATGTTGACGCCATTGACCCGAGCCAATGGTGGATAGACATAAAACATATCCAACATGTTTACGGGATAGCCAGATGTTATCGACAGTGCCAGATTTACCTGGTGATGATTATATCCTTCCGGCACCTCAAAACCGTGAATAATCAGCCATCGTGCATTGCCGTTCAGGCTGGTCTCCCAAAAATACCCCATTTCGTTAAGATAGCGCTCATCACTGGGCAGAAGACTGAACTCACGGCGCTTGGCAGGCGACTCTTCGCCATTGTTCACATCTTTCGGCGTAAGTCGCAGTTTCTCTATCCCGGGTGTGCGCAAATCGATGACATCATCAATATTCTTCTCAACTTTTGGCTGCCCTTCAACTTTGAGAAAGATATGCCATGCCTGATTGGGATTCAGCCCTGCCCGGATAACAGCATCCCGGATGACAACGGTCGGGGTATCAAAAGTAAATTCCTTACCCTGAACATTCAGCTTCCACGTTGCCTTTTTGCTGATGAAATGCTCAATCCCATCACCATCCAGATCGATAATCTGGTCATTTTGTATTTCAAGATCGGCTTCGTCTTCACGTTCAAGAAGAAGTTTTTTATTGTCGTCAATGTTTCCGAGCTTACGGACGTTATAACCAGTGATTAAGCGGCATGGCCACTCAAGACGTGCCCCGTCAATTGTAAAAAAATACGTGCGATCTGATTCAATAACGATGAAACGGCGAACATCAGAGCCAAGATGGACAACTTCATCAGGACGGATATCTTCCAGTGAACCATTCGGAAGAAACATCAGGACAACAGGCATTTGATCTGGTTTAAAACCTGATGCAGCAGAAATCTGTGAACCGTTTGGTGTACGGTCCTCAAGCGCGACCTGACGGAAAACGAGATGTTCATCTGCCACCTCAATGAAGTGGTCGTGGGGGTGTTGGGAACGAATCTCTTGCATAAATATCTCCAGGAGTTCTTCGGCAGTAGCGCTTCAGAATCTCATTAAATAAAGCTGTTTAACCAGGTGTCAGAAAAAAACTGAACCACTGCGATAACTATACATGCAGCAATCTGGTTAAATCAAGCTGTTTAAGCGGAAATATTTGGACCGGAGTATATAAACTCAATGCCTCCTGTTGGTGAGGACACTTCAGACCTCATGATAACCCCTTCACTGGAAAGTTTTTTAAGCCTTGTGCTCGCATTTTGAACTGATATGTTGAGAGACTTAGCGACATTTGCCGTACTGACGCCATTACGTCCTAACACGACGTCAAGCAACGCCTTTGTCGAGCTTTTCGCTTCAGGACCAATAACCCGCACTCCGCCAGCCAAAACCACTATCATAGACTGTTGCTTTGCAATGGCAGCATAGTCCCAGTTATCGATGAGATCTGTTGAGCTGACATCGGTGATAAAGAAATACTTTTCCCCACAAAGCTGCTTTGCAAGCGCAATGACACTTTCACGTGGAAAAGAGGAATCGGTAGCCACAATTCCTTCAAGAGAGATTTCAAAAGACTTGCAGCCAGGGTTTGAGTCAACAACATTTTGAAGTCGCTTAAACACTTCCCGCCCCAAAACATTTCCAAATGGATGGTTATTGTTTTCAGTGAGTTCCAGCAGTTTGACTTTCATACAATCCTGCTTCTTATGGTTAATTTAAGGAGATGATACTAATCATAGCCCAGGAAAAAATCAAAGCAAACTTGTGTGCCCTTAATCAACGCGAGCCTTTTTTTGCTGGTAATTTCAGTTATAACACCATTCTTGTAGGTAATTCTCAACTCAAAGTCAGGTTGTCGGACAAGAACAACAGCATCATATTTTGCGGCCAGATCCTGAGAACGCTTCAGACCCAGTCCCCGAGCTGCCTCGTCAGGTGCAGACCCAAATTGGCTCAACCCACCATTTTTAAGCGCATGGGTAACCAAGAATAAATCAGCATCTTCGCCTGATGACTCCAGTTCCTCGAAAATTTCAGGATAATGTTTTTTAAGATTACGTTTCAATGTCGTGGCAATACCCAAACCACTATCTGAAATGACGGTCTGAATGTGGCGCCGCTTACCTTTATATAACTGTAACGCTGCAAACCCAGGAATCGGGCTCTCACTGTGATCCCGGACATTACCAATCAGCTCTGAAAATATGGTGAACACCGCCATGTAGTACTTTTGGCCGGCATGGACTACAAACTTCTTAGTTAACTTTACAGGGATAGAGTTATCAAAATCATCAAGGTCTATAGAGGCTATCTCAACCAGATTGTCACTGTTTCCCTGATAGCGTTGTGCCCTTGAATTCGTTGGTCTCTCAGGCTTGACTAACACATCAGGATGCAAATGATCAAAAAAACCTAACCGGTTCAGGTAGTTTTTCGCAGAAGGGCATTTGCTAAAATCGAGTTCTATGGATTTTCCAGAATATGCAGCCTGATTTGCCAATGCAATTATCCTTGCTCCAGCTGCCAATAAAATAGAGCAACTTTCCGGGAAGCTTATGCTGCATCTGCGCGCAGAGGCGCTCAACAGACATCCCGAAGCTGATAAGTTAGCTTCAAAAATATTTTCATCGATCCAAGCGTCGCCATCCAGAACCAGAACATATTCATCGTCAACATACCATTTCCATTCGACCCGTTTGAGTCCCTCTGCATGGCTATATAAAAATGAATTCAGGGCTGACTTGTCAGCATATCCGAGAGTTTTAGCTATCTGTTTGCCTGTCAGGCCGGGAGATTCCCGAAGCAGCTCTTTGATTTTCTCTGTATCGAACAGCATTCGATAAAATCCTTAAAGAGAAATTATTCCTTTCTCTATCCGGCAACTACCGGCCCCCTGTAAAAATTCACAGGCTGAGAAAGAGCAGAGGGGTGCATCTGATGTAACAAAGCGATAATTATATGTGGTGCTCCGGTTCGAGGTAAACAGCCGACAGGATAAAAATGCAGATCCTGCGAGTCCTTTACATCTCAGCGCCTGGAGTATCTGTCGAAACACTTCATATCAATATCAACTGATGGGTAGACGAGGGATGCCTGTTTAGTGACCTGAGTGCATTTTACGCATGGGATCTGAATAAATGTGATGAAGAATTGCGAGCAATAGAGCAGAAAAGTTGAGGGAGATATGCATATAAAAAATCATTATTAGGCAACACGTCGGACTGAGTTATTGTCGCCTAATGATATTCATTTAGCTTGAATGTGAATAGTTACATTATTAAGACACAATAGTAAGGTGTATGAGGCAGCAGGACCGCCACCTTTGAAATTTTGGCTATTTGCATTCTAGGATTGGAATTCATCCATTCTAATCCTTGATTCTTAGTCGGAAAAAAAGCTGCTTCTGGTTGGATTTTTCTGTTTTTCACCACCCAGCGAAAATCTAACATTGGTTGGATTCTCAGACGCGCCATCTCTCGCGTTAATCCAACTCTCCACCTTCTGCCTGCTTCAACAATGTCGGAATGTGCGGTCCATACTCGACCTTGCCTCGTCCTGCTCGAATACCACTGCCAACCTTGCGGGCTTCTTTGGAGTACAACGTCTTTGCACGGATGATCTCATAGCTATAACCCCGACCTAACCGATTGGACATCTTGATCAAGCCGTTGAGCCCTTCGGTATAGCCATTGGTGATTGAGAACGGCGCATCCCAGTAGGCAAAGATGTCGTCGTAATGGTTGTGTACCGTTTTTACCAGTGTTTTGAAAGGCTCCATGCCATAAGGTGGAAGGCTGTTCTCCCAAGCCTCAAAGGCGTTCTGAGCGCTCTGCTTGTCGGGTTCGTCGTAGATGCAGAAGAAGGCTTCCTTGAAGTCATAGGCCATGGCAAGTGCTGGGATCGCCTGCTTTACAACCTCCAGCGCCTTTTGCTCTGCGGGTGTCAAGTTGCCGGGTCGCTTCAGGGTGAGCCAGCGAATCGACTTTTTGACGTAAATGCGATCTTCTTTGCTTAACTGTGCCTGATAGTTCTTGCGCTCCACTTCCAAGGCTTCAGAAGCCATCTTGACGACATGGAACTTGTCGATTACCAGTTTGGCGTTGGGCAGATACTGAGCAAAGGAACGCTTGAAGGGTCGCCACATATCCGTACAGACCCATTCCACCTTGTCAGCATCCGGCAAATCCTTGAAGAAGGGCTTCAAATGCTCTTGAGTTCGATGCTCCAACATATCAAAGACGTTGTTGGTTGCCAGATTGGTGATTACACAGCGATACCCTCCGGCCAGGTTCACTTCGTCAATGCCCATGATGACTGGGGTTTCGTAACGAACGGTTTGGGAGAGTTCCTCAATGAGATCGTGAGCGATGTTCTTGACGGTGTTCACCGCCACACCGGTTTGCTCGGCTAAAGCATGGAAGGTGGTTCCCAGGCACTGTTGCCGAATAACATCGACCAGCCGTTTGGTGGCTCGGCGTTTGTCATCCAGAAAACTCAACTCCGGCATGGACATTTTTCCGCACGACTCACAGCGAAAGCGCGGGCGCTGAACTTCAAGGCGGACGGGCTCCATGTACAACGGCGTGTCCATGAACTTGTTTTTGCGCGTACCGTGTCTGTGCATAGGGATGTTGCAGTCCCCACATAACGGCACCTCGACCGTTACCGGCTCAGCAACTATCACAAGGCACTTGCCTTCGTGGCGCATATCGACCGGCTTGATGCCTGGCAGATTCAGCAGGTCAAGCATCTGCTTAATCCATACCTAGATCGATGTCTTTGCCTTCGCGCAGCAGGTCATACACCATATCAACCAATGCGGTCATGCCCTGACGGTCAGACTTGAGCACTTGGGTTGCCAGCTTCTGATGACTGGACAAAGCACGAACAACAGCTTGCTGCACAGCACCGGGGAGGTTGCCTTTCATAGCCTGCTCACGGGTGTTGCTTTCCACCTGAGCCATGACAACATCGCTTTCACCGGTAATCGCTGAAATCTGATTAACGAAAGCCACCTGATCCTGGATCGGCGTCGCCTCACCAAACAGGCTGTTGAGCCTCTCGATAATCTCTTTGACGAATTTCGGCTTGTCGCCTGCCGCGCCACCACCGCCTGCACCTGCTGGTTGCAATACCGGGATTTTGCCTTCGTCTTCTACGTCATCGGGTCGAGCATTGATGTCAAAGCCAGTAAGCACCAGGCCTGTCAAGTCCACGGTTTCCGGTGCTTCGTGCTGAAGGCGCTTTTGCAGCAGCTTGGCGAAAGCGGCAAAGTTCTCCAACTCCGGGTCGCCAAAATCAATCAGTTGGGCGATATAGGAATAGGTACGGCAGAAGCGCCCCAGGTCCGACTTGAAGCCCATCAGCGCCTTGATTTGCTCGGCATACTCATCCTGGTGGTGATCGGCAGACTTCATGCCCGCCTCATCACCCCTGGCGCGGGCCTTCTCAAACGCTGTTTCCCAGGTTGCCATGCCATCGCGCAACATTTTCATCTTGTCGTTATACAAGGCCGTCGCTCCAGCTGTAGCGGCATAAAGCGCCTTGTGCTGTGGCGATTTAGTATGGGTGATATCGCGGATGGTCTTGAAGCGGGCTTCCTTGAACGCGGCCAAGTCCTTCTCGTCGTACAGGCCGTGCTCGTCCAGTCGCTCCTTGATCTCGTAGACCACATTGAGGTCTTGCACTTCGCCGATGTGAGCGCCCTTGTCATAGGTGGCAAAGGCCTTGCGCACGTTCTCTGGATCGTTCACGAAGTCAATGATAAAGACTTCATCCTTCCCAGGTGCCGTCCGGTTCAGGCGGGCGAAGGTCTGCACAATCTCCACATGGTTGGCGATTTTCTTGTCCACATACATGGCGACCAGTTTGGGCTGGTCAAAGCCGGTCTGGAACTTGTCGGCCACCAACATCACCCGGTATTCCGGGCGGTCAAAGGCAAAGCGCAAATCCTGCCCGTGGACATCCGGGTTCATGCTCTGCTCGGTGAACTCCTCGTTCTCATCGACGATAAACACATCATCCTTGAACTCGCTGTCATCCTGGTGCATCACCTGCTTACCGTTCATCTTGCCCGAGAATGCCACCAGTGAATGAATAAAGCCGTACTCGCTGTGCTGCTCGATATAGCGGTCAAACGCCTTCTTGTAGCGAATGGCAGCGGCACGGGAGCTGGTCACGACCATCGCCTTGGCCTTGCCATCCAGCCGGTGGACGACGTTTTTGGTGAAGTGCTCAACGATAAACTGTACCTTCTGGGTCACATTGGTGGGATGCAATGACATCCACTGTGCTAGGGCGCGTTTGGCAGCCTTGCCGCTTACCCGCTTGCTGTCTTCAAGCTGCTTGGAAAGGTTGAAGGCCGTTTTGTAGGGCACATAGCCGTTCAACACATCGAGAATGAATTTCTCCTCAATGGCCTGGCGCATGGTGTACAGGTGGAAGGCTTGCGGCGGGTTATCGTCCGAGATCGGTTGGCTTGGATCTGTCGGGCGACCAAACAGCATCAAAGTGGAGTGCTTGGGCGTGCCGGTAAAGGCGAAGTAGCTGATATTGTCCGGGCGGGCGCGAGACTTTTGCAGTTGCTCCAGTAGTTCATCCACCGTCATGGTGGACATCTTGCCTTGTCCGCTCATCCCCAGCGCGGCTTGCAGCTTAGCGGCGGTAGAGCCTGTCTGCGAGTTATGCGCCTCATCAATGATCACAGCAAAGTTTTTCCCTTTCAGAGCCTTGTCAGTGATGATGGCTTCCATCGCGTAGGGGAAGGTCTGGATCGTGACTACCACAATCGGCGTACCAGACAACAAGGCATCCGAGAGCTGCTTGCTTTTGGACTTGGATGACTTCTGCCGGTCAATGGCGGCGATCACCCCAAACTGATGGTCAATCTGCTTCACCGCGTCCTGAAGCTGGCCGTCCAGCACATTACGGTCGGTGACAATGATCACGCTGTTAAATACCGCGTCGCCGTTATCTTCGCGCAGTTTCACCAAGTCATGGGCCGTCCAGGAAATGGTGCTGGTCTTGCCGGAACCGGCGCTGTGGTCACACAGGTAGGTCATGCCTGCGCCGTTTTCGCGGGCATCGGCCAGCATCTGGTTAACTGCCGTCCATTGGTGAAAGCGCGGGAAAATCAGAGTTTCTTTCTTCGACCAGTTGCCCTGAATATCCACCACGTCCTTTTTCTCGACGTAGACAAAGCTATGGAAAATCCGCAGCCAGGCATCCGGCTGGCAGACCGCCTCCCAGAAGTAGGCTACCGGGTATTCCTGGGTACCATCGGCCTTAATTTCACCTGGCGGGTTACCCGAATGTACCGTGCCGCTTTCGTCCTTTCGCCCCTTATTGAACGGCAGGAAAAAGGTGTTTTCTCCATCCAGCTTGGTCGCCATCATGATTTCAGAGTCGGACATGGCGAAATGCACCACCGCCCCGCGCTTGAAGGTCAGCAATGGCTCCCGGCGTTTGGTCTTGGCGTCATACGGCAGGCGATCATTGCGGTACTGATCCATGGCCGCTTCGCAGGACTGGGTGAAGTCGGTCTTCAGTTCGACGGTTGCCACCGGCAGACCGTTGATAAACAGCACCAAATCAATGGCAAATTCACGGGCCGGCTGATACTTCAGCTCCGGCACCACGCGCAGGATATTGGCCTGGTAACGCTCAATGACTGCTGCATTGCGCTTGTCTTCCGGTGCAGCCTCGGTCATCTCAATCAGGCCGCAACCGGCAATGGAAAAACCCTGGCGCAACACCTGCATGGTGCCTTGTTTCTCCAGTGCTTTATCCAGGCGATCCATCAGCACTTCAAGGGTTTTGGCCCCGTTGAGCCGTTCCAGCTTGTCCCATTTTTCCTGCTGGCCGCTGGTTTTGATCCAGCTTTCCAAGTCTTCGGGATACACCGCCCGCTCGGTGTCGTAGAACTTGGAATCACCCAGCTTCCAGCCCTGATCTACCAACCGGTCGATGATGTATTGCTGGAAGTGTTTTTCCTGATGTGCTGCTGATTGCATTTATTGTTTTCCTCGCAAATCAATCTGGCCGGTGACAGCGGCGGTGATAAAGGCCGAGCGGCGCTCTTTAAGTAGGGTAATACTTTGCTCTGCCTTGCCAATCAACGCATCAATACGGGCGGTTTCGCGGTCGAGTGTGGCCGCGATGGTGGCTTGTTCTTCTCGTTGAGGAACAGGCAGTACCATAGAACTGTATTTTTCAGCGCTAACATTCTGTATTGTGGACTGTATATTGCTTCCGCTAATATATTCCCAATAAGAGTGAGACTGAAGGTAAGCGTAAATATACTTTGGAAGAGCCTTTTCTTCATTACAGCTAGCTTTTATCAAGTATCCTGCAAAGCACGCAGCACCATTAGTCTCTCTGTATAGAAAGCTTTTCCCTACTGTCGCACCGCTTCTTGCGAGCAATATGTCGCCGTCAGACAGTAAATAACTATAAGCTTTATCCCATGGCAGAGTCTTAAATGTATCCTCCCTTAAGGTGCCGTTCTCTGTCAGGTCAGTAATACGGATATACCTTGGATGATTTGGGTCATCACTTTCCGCAGACTCATTAGCCCCATAGGACACAGGAGCAGAAAGGATGTATTTGAACGGCTTCACCTCCCAATGCTCCGGCACCTGCCCAATCCATTCAACGCCGGAATCCTTCATCTTCACGTTGGGGTCTAGCCCCTTGGTGACCGCATGGGTAATCAGCGCCTGTCGCTTTTCCTTCAGTAGCTCGATAAAGCGGGTTTTCTTCTCGACAAGCGCATCAATACGGGCGGTTTCGCGGTCGAGGGTGGTTAGTATTTGCGCTTGCTCAGGCTGATCTGGGTATACAACTTCAATTGAACCGATATGCCCCCAATCTGCACGAGGCATTTTCGCTCCCTCGCATCCTGACTCTATTTGATGCGTTACATCAGGAGTTAAAAGCCATTCTTGCAGCCATCTGGGTTCTGTTTTTTCAGCCCTCAGAACCAAAAATTCTGTTGAGCAGCACCCTGCCATCTCTGAAATAATGGCTTTTCGCAAATATGGACGCAGCTTACCGTACAGGACATCCCCTTCATAAAAGATGCCTACAGTTGAATCTTCTGATTGACGGGAGCTTCCATTCGTTGGCTTGTACTGCCCTGATCCTGCTTCTACATCCTCAAGTCCGATATAAATGGTATCAGTAGATACATCATTTCGTCGTTCATTGCGCAATGACGCCAGTCGCTTGACTCTCGCTACCTTCCAATGCTCCGGCACCTGCCCAATCCACTCAATACCGGAATCCTTATATGCGGGATATGCTCTGTACTGGCTCATTCGCTGGCCACCTCCGCCAGTAGCGCGGCAATCTCGGCTTCTACTTGCTTCAGGTCTTCATCAATATCTTGCAGCTTGCGCGGCGGCTGGTACTGGTAGAAGAAGCGGTTGAAGTTGATCTCATAGCCAACGCGGCCCAATTGACCATCCCTGGCATCGGTAAAGCTCTCATCCATCCAGGCATCCGGCACATGAGGAAGCACTTCGCGAGCAAAGTAGTCGTCGATGTCCTCCAGATAGGGGACGTTCTCGTAATCAGTTAAATCAGTGTCTGGCACCAGCTCGCCGTTGGAATCCGTGACTGGCTCGGCTTTCGGGTCTTTGTGACCAAAGGCGTTGATTAGCGCGGTGATCAATGTCTTGTTGGATTTGACCTTGAGCTGCTTGGCTTCATCGGACTTGATAGAGTTCCTAACAAAGGTTTCTGCCCAGCTATAGGGCTGCGTTTGCCCGATCAGCGGCTTGAGGGCTTCGCGCCAGAATGTCTGATGCGCGTCAGAGAGCTTTTCCCAGGCAGCTTCGGCTTCCAGCCGCTCCATACCCACCTTATCCAGCTCCAGGGTCATGCGCAGCGGGCGCAGGACCCTGATACGGCGGTAGCCAAAGGTACGGTAGTCCATCATCCGGGAAAGCGCTCCGGTTTCGCCTGTGGCGTAGATGTCCAGAATCTGGCGACGCTGCTCATCGCTGACAATACGGCGTTTGTTGCCCTCGTTGCGGATTGAAGTCCACAGGTCGGTGGCGTTAATCAACTGCACCTTGCCTTTGCGCTCCTGCGGCTTCTTGTTGGACAGAATCCACAGGTAGGTGGCGATATTGGTGCGGAAGAACAGATCCGTTGGCAGAGCTACAATGGCTTCAATCAGGTCGTCTTCCAGCAACCAACGGCGTATTTCCGATTCGCCAGACGCGGCACCGCCGTTAAACAGTGGCGAACCGGACAGCACAATAGCGGCGCGGCCACCGCCGTTGATCGGCAGTTCTAGCTTGCTCGCCAGGTGCATCAAAAACAGCATGGAGCCATCGCTAATTTTCGGCAGGCCCGGCCCAAAACGGCCCAACTCACCTTTTTTGTGTTCCGCTTCGACGGCGGTTTTGTCCTTCTCCCATTTCTTGCCGAAAGGCGGATTGGACAGGCAGTAGTGGAAACGCTCACCGGCAAACTGGTCGTTGGACAGCGTGCTACCCTGACGAATGTTCTTCGACAGATCTCGGCCAGGGTCGGACTCCAAACGGCGGATCAGCATACCGGCCACACAAACCGCATGGGTTTCCGGCTCCAACTCCTGCCCGTGCGGCACCAGCACTGGCGGGATCTTGTCGCGGTTACCGTAGTCGCCCACATGGTTCATGGCATCGGTGAGGAAGCCACCCGTGCCACAGGTCGGGTCATACAGAGTACGAATCAAACCGGGGCTGGCCTCAAACAGGGCATCATCCGGGTCAAGTAGCAATGCGGTCGCCAGGTGAACGATGTCGCGCGGCGTCATGAAGTCCTCGGCCCCTTCATTGACCTCGGCACCAAAGCGGCGAATTAGGTGTTCGTAGATGTTACTCATCACCCGATCCGGAACCACGTCCGGGTGCAGGTCGATCTTGGCGAAGTTCTGGCAAATCTTGTACAGCAAGCCCGCTTTCTCCAGCCGGATCACCGTATTGCCAAATTCAAACTCCTCGAAGATAGCGCGGGCGTTATCCGAAAACAGGGCGATGTAGTCTTCCAGATTGCGGCGCGTCTTGGTGCTACCCAGGGTACCGAGGGAGTATTCAGAGGTGTTGTAGAAGGGGTATTCAGCGGTTGAGCGCAGAATGGTATCCAGCTCAACATCGGCATCCTTGAAAGCGTCATGCGCTTCTCTCACCGCCTCGCGGGTCGGGTCCAGCGCACACTCCAGGCGGCGCAGCAGGGTAAACGGCAAAATGATCTTGCCAAAGTCCGTATGCTTGAAGTCCCCCCAAAGGTCTTCCGCATTCTTCCAAATAAAGTCAGCCTGTGAAGCTGCCGATCCCGTAAATTCGCTCATTCTGGACTCCAACCACTTTTTGCACAGAACGGTACTGGAGTCAATCTGCGAATGTCAACCAGATTTTGCACAAAAGGGGATGGATTTAAATTCTTGGCTAAATTTGCGATCCTACCTCAGAATGCAAATAGCCGAAATTTTTAGGAAGAATATCGTACACACCGCTATACACAGTGTGTACATCTTAAGATGTAGGCCAAAACATTAATATGTAATCATTATTTTCAAGTCACAATCAATAAACACCCTATTAACTGTATACTCAAGTATGCTGGCTTTTTTTATGTCGGGTGGCGGCTTAAGCCGCACAACTGAAAGCGATTACACCGCACCGGCACCACTCCGCTTTCAGAATAATCTCTTTGCATGTTCGCCTTTCTTCTGCTGTTACATTTCCTTTCAGTTAAGTCTGAAATTCAAACAAACGCGATGCGCATCACCTCGTTTACCTCTATATTTTCAAAGCTTTAATAATTTTTACGGTTGCACGTTAGTGTAACCGATTACACCATTGTGATTAATCTCACATATTTTTACGGGTCGCTCACCTACCCTTATCATCAATAAAACTGATAACCCAACTGGAGGGCATAATGCCTGACAATAAAAAACAGGGGCGTACGTCCAACAAGGCGATGACTTTCTTCGTCTGCTTCCTCGCCGCCCTGGCAGGATTACTCTTTGGCCTGGATATCGGCGTCATTGCCGGCGCTCTTCCCTTCATCGCAGACGAATTCCAGATTAACGCGCATACCCAGGAATGGGTGGTTAGCTCCATGATGTTCGGTGCGGCCGTTGGGGCCGTCGGCAGCGGCTGGCTCTCCTTCAAGCTCGGACGCAAAAAGAGCCTGATGATCGGTGCGATCCTCTTCGTCGCCGGTTCGCTCTTCTCCGCTGCCGCCCCTAACGTTGAAGTGCTAATTCTTTCCCGCGTGCTGCTGGGCCTTGCGGTGGGCGTGGCGTCTTACACCGCCCCGCTTTACCTCTCCGAAATTGCGCCGGAGAAAATCCGCGGCAGCATGATTTCCATGTACCAGCTGATGATCACCATCGGTATTCTCGGCGCTTACCTGTCCGATACCGCGTTCAGCTACAGCGGCGCATGGCGCTGGATGCTCGGCGTGATCATCATCCCGGCCATTCTGCTGCTGATTGGCGTCTTCTTCCTGCCGGACAGCCCGCGCTGGTTTGCCGCCAAGCGCCGCTTCGTTGATGCCGAACGCGTGCTGCTCCGCCTGCGCGATACCAGCGCGGAAGCGAAAAACGAGCTGGAAGAGATCCGCGAAAGCCTGAAGGTAAAACAGTCCGGCTGGGCGCTGTTTAAAGAGAACAGCAACTTCCGTCGGGCGGTGTTCCTCGGCGTGCTGCTGCAGGTGATGCAGCAGTTCACCGGGATGAACGTCATCATGTACTACGCGCCAAAAATCTTTGAACTGGCGGGCTACACCAACACCACCGAGCAGATGTGGGGCACCGTTATTGTGGGCCTGACCAACGTGCTGGCGACCTTTATCGCCATCGGCCTGGTGGACCGCTGGGGTCGTAAGCCAACCCTGACCCTGGGCTTCCTGGTGATGGCGACAGGTATGGGCGTTCTCGGTACGATGATGCATGTGGGCATCCACTCCCCAACCGCCCAGTACTTCGCGGTGGGCATGCTGCTAATGTTTATCGTCGGGTTTGCGATGAGCGCCGGTCCGCTGATTTGGGTACTGTGCTCTGAAATCCAGCCGCTGAAAGGGCGTGATTTTGGTATCACCTGCTCTACCGCAACCAACTGGATTGCCAACATGATCGTCGGCGCAACGTTCCTGACCATGCTCAACACCCTGGGCAATGCCACCACCTTCTGGGTCTACGCCGGTCTGAACATCTTCTTTATTGTGCTGACCGTCTGGCTGGTTCCAGAAACCAAACATGTTTCTCTGGAACATATTGAACGTAACCTGATGAAAGGTCGTCCGCTGCGCGAAATCGGCGCCCACGACTGATCCTCTTGCGGGAGGCGCCTCTTGCGCCTCCCCGCTTCCCGCTTTATGCTCTGCCCCTATGAAAGCTCCCCGTCTCCCCATCGCCATTCAGCAAGCCGTTATGCGCAGCCTGCGGGAAAAACTTGCCCAGGCGAATCTGAAACTCGGCCGTAATTACCCTGAACCGAAGCTGGTCTATCAGCAGCGCGGCACCGCAGCCGGCACCGCCTGGCTGGAATCGTACGAGATCCGCCTGAACCCGGTGCTGATGATGGAAAACCAGCAGGCGTTTATTGAAGAAGTGGTGCCGCACGAGCTGGCGCACCTGCTGGTGTGGAAACACTTCGGACGCGTCGCGCCGCATGGAAAAGAGTGGAAGTGGATGATGGAAGCGGTGCTCGACGTTCCGGCGCGCCGTACCCATCAGTTTGAGCTGGAATCGGTGCGCCGCAACACCTTCCCCTACCGCTGCCAGTGCCAGCAGCACCAGCTTACCGTCCGCCGCCATAACCGCGTGGTGCGCGGCGAGGCGACCTACCGCTGCGTCAAATGCGGCGAACCGCTGATTGCGGAGTAATCGCCTGAACTTTCAGGAACTTTTCTGATCTGACTGATTGCATACAGGAACAACATTCGTTACGTTGCGGGCTCGTTTTGACACGGAGTGTAAGATGTCCCGTAATGTTTCTCTCGCGGTCGCTTTTCTGGCGACGGCGCTTTCCGGTCAGGCCCTGGCCGACGGTATCAACAGTTTTTCCCAGGCCAAGGCAGCAGGCGTGAAGGTGAACGCCGATGTGCCGGGCGATTTCTACTGCGGCTGCAAAATTAACTGGCAGGGCAAAAAAGGGGTCGTTGACCTCGAATCCTGCGGCTATAAGGTGCGTAAAAACGAAAACCGCGCCAGCCGCATCGAGTGGGAGCATGTCGTTCCGGCCTGGCAGTTTGGTCACCAGCGCCAGTGCTGGCAGGACGGCGGACGTAAAAACTGCGCCAAAGATCCGGTTTATCGCCAGATGGAAAGCGACATGCATAACCTGCAGCCTGCGGTAGGTGAAGTGAACGGCGATCGCGGCAATTTCATGTACAGCCAGTGGAACGGTGGCGAAGGCCAGTACGGCCAGTGCGGTATGAAGGTAGATTTCAAAGAGAAAGTCGCCGAGCCCCCTGCCCGCGCGCGCGGCAGTATCGCCCGCACCTACTTCTACATGCGTGACCGTTATGACCTCAACCTTTCACGCCAGCAGACGCAGCTGTTCAATGCCTGGGATAAGCAGTATCCGGTGACGGAATGGGAATGCCAGCGCGACGAACGTATCGCCAGAGTCCAGGGGAATCATAACCCTTACGTCCAGCGGGCTTGCCAGGCGCAAAAGAGCTAACCTACACTACGGCAATTCGCTTATACCGCATGACATATGGAATTTTTGACTATGCGCATTCCCCGCATTTACCACCCTGAACTGATTACCGCAGGCCGCGAAATCGCCCTGTCTGACGACGCCGCTAACCACGTTGGCCGCGTGCTGCGCATGGGGGCTGGCCAGGCAATACAGCTGTTCGACGGCTCTAATCAGGTTTTCGACGCGGAAATCACGCGGGCGGATAAAAAAAGCGTGCATGTGAATGTCTTGCGCGGCGAAGTGGACGACCGTGAATCGCCGCTGCACATCCACCTTGGGCAGGTGATGTCGCGCGGAG
The DNA here is from genome assembly GCF_047530715.1 of Enterobacter sp. 04-C-12-SI-ECC. Taxonomy (NCBI): domain Bacteria; kingdom Pseudomonadati; phylum Pseudomonadota; class Gammaproteobacteria; order Enterobacterales; family Enterobacteriaceae; genus Enterobacter; species Enterobacter sp. 04-C-12-SI-ECC. The sequence goes on along the minus strand of NZ_JBLKDI010000012.1, from coordinate 77,598 downwards.
AAAAGATGGAGTTCACCATTCAAAAATCCATTGAGCTGGGTGTAAGCCTCATTACGCCACTTTTTTCCGAGCGCTGTGGCGTTAAACTGGATGCGGAACGTCTGAACAAAAAGATCCAGCAGTGGCAGAAAATCGCCATTGCGGCCTGCGAACAGAGCGGCCGCAACCGTATTCCGGAGATCCGCCCGGCGATGGATCTGGAGGACTGGTGTGCAGAAGAGGATAGCGGGCTGAAGCTCAATCTTCATCCGCGCGCCAGCGCCAGCATCAATACGCTGCCGCTGCCCGTTGAGCGCGTACGCCTGCTGATTGGCCCCGAAGGCGGCCTGTCGGCTGACGAAATTGCGATGACGGCGCGCTACCAGTTTACTGATATTCTGTTGGGACCTCGCGTTCTGCGCACTGAGACAACGGCACTCACGGCCATAACCGCGCTACAGGTACGGTTTGGCGATCTGGGTTGAAGTATAAACGGAGAAGAACATGATAAAGCTCGGCATCGTGATGGATCCCATCGCAAACATTAACATCAAGAAAGACTCCAGCTTCGCCATGCTGCTGGAAGCGCAGCGTCGTGGCTATGAGCTCCACTATATGGAGATGAACGATCTTTATCTGATCAACGGTGAAGCCCGCGCACGCACCCGCATCGTTAACGTCGAGCAGAACTACGACAAATGGTACGAATTCGGCACCGAGCAGGACATTGCCCTGGCCGACCTCAACGTCATCCTGATGCGTAAAGACCCGCCGTTTGACACCGAATACATCTATAGCACCTACATCCTTGAGCGTGCCGAAGAGAAAGGGACGCTGATCGTCAACAAGCCGCAGAGCCTGCGCGACTGCAACGAGAAGCTTTACACCGCCTGGTTCTCTGACCTGACGCCGGAAACGCTGGTCACCCGCAGCAAAGCGCAGCTGAAAGAATTCTGGCAGAAGCACGGCGACATCATCATGAAGCCGCTGGACGGCATGGGCGGCGCGTCTATTTTCCGCGTGAAGGAAGGCGACCCGAACATTGGCGTGATTGCCGAAACGCTGACCGAGCTGGGCACGCGTTACTGCATGGCGCAAAACTATATTCCAGCGATCAAAGATGGCGATAAGCGCGTGCTGGTCGTGGACGGTGAGCCGGTGCCTTACTGCCTGGCGCGTATCCCACAGGGTGGCGAAACCCGCGGTAACCTGGCGGCAGGTGGCCGCGGCGAGCCGCGCCCGCTAACCGAAAGCGACTGGGAAATTGCCCGCCGCGTTGGCCCAACGCTGAAAGCCAAAGGCCTGATCTTCGTTGGCCTGGATATCATCGGCGATCGCCTGACCGAAGTTAACGTCACCAGCCCAACCTGCATTCGCGAAATCGAAGCGGAGTTCCCGATCTCGATCACCGGAATGCTGATGGACGCTATCGAAAAACGTTTACAGAAATAAACTGTGACAGCGCCTGGGTTTATCCCCATACTGGGCGCTGTCGCTTTTTAAACCAGGAAACAGTACCTCTGACAATGAATTTACAGCATCACTTTCTTATTGCCATGCCTGCTCTCCAGGATCCGATTTTTCGCCGCGCCGTGGTTTATATTTGTGAATACAATGAAGACGGCGCGATGGGTATTATCATCAACAAACCGCTGGAAAACCTGCAGGTTGAAGGGATTCTGGACAAGCTGAAAATCTCGGCTGAAGCGCGCCTGCCGGAAATCCGGCTTGATAAACCGGTGATGCTGGGTGGACCTCTTGCCGAAGATCGCGGCTTTATCCTGCATACCCCGCCGGTATTCTCTTCCAGCATTCGCATCTCCGATAACACCGTGATCACCACCTCGCGCGACGTGCTTGAAACGCTGGGCACCGCTGAACAGCCTTCCGAAGTGCTGGTGGCGCTGGGCTATTCGTCGTGGGAAAAAGGCCAGCTTGAGCAAGAGATCCTCGATAACGCCTGGCTTACCGCACCTGCGGACATGAATATTCTGTTTAAAACCCCTATTGCCGATCGCTGGCGTGACGCGGCAAAGCTGATTGGCATCGATATTCTGACCATGCCTGGCGTAGCGGGGCACGCGTAATGAGCGGCACCCTTCTCGCCTTCGACTTCGGCACCAAAAGCATCGGCGTCGCCGTGGGTCAACGGATCACCGGCACCGCCCGCCCGCTCACGGCGCTGAAAGCAAACGACGGCACGCCGGACTGGAACCTTATTGAGCGCCTGCTCAAAGAGTGGCAGCCGGACGACGTGATTGTCGGCCTGCCGCTGAACATGGACGGCACCGAGCAACCGCTTACCGCCCGCGCGCGTAAATTCGCCAATAAAATCCATGGCCGCTTTGGCGTCTCCGTGAAGCTTCACGACGAGCGTCTCAGCACCGTCGAAGCGCGTGCAGGCCTGTTTGAACACGGTGGCTTCCGGGCGCTAAACAAAGGCAGCGTAGACTCCGCTTCAGCCGTTATCATCCTCGAAAGCTACTTCGAACAGGGCTTTTAACGCAGGGGCCTACAGCCGCCCCTGTGCCCGTCTCTCCGCCAGGCTCTGGTCAAAGTTCTGCATTCCCGCCTGCTGGCCGGTTTGAATGATGCCGGGCAACTGCCACGTCTTCCCCTCACGAATCAGATTCGCCGCCGCCGCGGTGTTTACCAGCAGCTCGTACAGCGCGACGCGCCCGCCCTGAAGATCTGGAAGCAGCTTTTGTGCCAGCACTGCCCGCAGGCTGCCGGCCAGCTGGTTACGCACCGGATCTTTCTCCTGCGCCGGGAACGTATCGACCAGCCGTTCAATCGCCTGTGCTGCCCCGCGCGTGTGCAACGTCGCCAGCACCAGATGCCCGGTCTCCGCCGCCGTCAGCGCCAGGCGCATCGTTTCGCTGTCGCGCAGCTCCCCCAGCAAAATAACGTCCGGGTCCTCGCGTAACGCACTGCGCAGCGCCTCTGCAAATGACGGGCTGTGCTGGCCTATCTCCCGCTGCTGAATCAGGCAACGTTCACTCTGGTACATAAACTCCACCGGATCTTCAAGCGTGAGGATATGGCCGTCAGTATGGCGGTTGAGGAAGTCGACCATTGCGGCCAGCGTGGTGGATTTACCGCTGCCGGTCGCTCCCGTTACCAGAATCAACCCATTGTCGCTGGACAACAGTTCGGGAATAGCGCGCGGCACCCCAAGCGAAGGGAGCTGCGGACAGGAACGCGGCAACAGCCGCAGGGTAACGGAGATGCCCTTCATCTGCTTAAACGCACTGCCGCGCAGACGCTGGTCTCCTGCGATCGTCACGGCAAAATCGACCTGCCCGTTTGCCCACCATGCGCCCTGCTGTTCGTCGTTGAGCCACGCCTTTAGCAACGCCCCGACATCCGGCGGCGGAAACGGGGCCGGCTCAAGGCGGCCCAATCTGCGCCAGCGCGGTGGTGAATCACTGCACAGGTGTAGATCGGAGACGTTATGCTTTACACTAAGGGCCACAATTTCTTCCACATCCATAGACTACTCCTCGGAAAATGAACGACATTGCGCATAACCTGGCACAGGTCCGGGACAAAATCTCAGCCGCTGCAACGCGTTGCGGCCGTGCTTCAGAAGAAATTACGCTACTTGCAGTCAGCAAAACCAAGCCTGCGAGCGCCATCGCAGAAGCGATTGCTGCAGGTCACCGGGCGTTTGGCGAAAACTACGTGCAGGAAGGTGTGGATAAAATTCGCTACTTCCAGGAGCAGGAGACGTCCGATCTGCAATGGCACTTTATTGGTCCCCTGCAGTCGAACAAAAGCCGTCTGGTAGCAGAGCACTTTGACTGGTGCCATACCATCGACCGTCTGCGTATTGCTTCCCGTCTGAGCGACCAGCGCCCGGCGGAGATGCCTGCGCTTAACGTGCTGATTCAAATCAACATCAGTGATGAAAACAGCAAGTCCGGCATTGCGCTGAGCGAGCTGGATGCGCTGGCCGCAGAGGTGGCCGCCCTGCCGCGCTTAACCCTGCGCGGGCTGATGGCCATTCCGGCACCTGAGTCAAGTTATGAAAGGCAGTTTGCCGTGGCACAGCAAATGGCTGTAGCATTTGAGGCGCTTAAAGCGCGCTATGAAACGGTAGACACGCTTTCACTGGGCATGTCGGATGATATGGAAGCCGCCATCGCGGCAGGCAGCACTATGGTGCGCATCGGCACAGCCATTTTCGGTGCGCGCGACTACACCAAATAATAAGGAAACCTGAGGAACGCCATGAAGACGTTGACTTTCCTGCTCTCAACGGTCATTGAGCTGTACACGATGGCGCTTTTGCTGCGCGTCTGGATGCAGTGGGCCCGCTGTGACTTTTACAATCCGTTCTCCCAGTTTGTCGTGAAAATCACGCAACCTGTTGTCGGACCGCTGCGCCGTATTATCCCGGCCATGGGCCCCATCGACAGCGCTTCGCTGCTGGTGGCGTTTATTCTGAGCGTGCTCAAAGCCATCGTGCTGTTTATGGTCATCACCTTCCAGCCGATTATCTGGATTGCCGCCGTCCTGATTCTGATCAAAACCGTCGGTTTGCTGATCTTCTGGGTACTGCTGGTGATGGCGATCATGAGCTGGGTAAGCCAGGGACGTAGCCCGGTAGAGTACGCCTTGATTCAGCTGGCCGAGCCGCTGCTGCGTCCGATCCGTAACCTGCTCCCGTCCATGGGCGGCATCGACTTCTCCCCGATGATCCTGGTGCTGCTGCTCTATGTGATCAACATGGGGATCGCCGAACTGCTCCAGTCTACGGGCGATATGCTGCTGCCGGGGCTGTGGATGGCGCTATGAGTGCAGTAAGCACCTGCGCCGACGGGCTGGTTTTACGGCTGTATATTCAGCCGAAAGCCAGCCGTGACAGTATTGTTGGGCTGCATGGCGACGAGCTAAAGGTCGCCATCACCGCCCCACCGGTCGATGGCCAGGCGAACGCGCATCTGACCAAATATCTGGCAAAACAGTTTCGCGTCGCCAAAAGCCAGGTCATCATTGAAAAAGGTGAACTTGGGCGGCATAAACAGGTAAAAATCCTTAATCCGCAATCTATCCCGACGGAAGTCGCGGCTCTGACAGAACAGGACTAAACCATGCAGAAAGTTGTTCTCGCGACCGGTAACGCCGGTAAAGTGCGCGAGCTGGCCTCGCTATTAAATGATTTTGGGCTGGACGTGGTGGCCCAGACCGAGTTGGGCGTGGAGTCCGCCGAAGAGACGGGCCTGACGTTTATCGAAAACGCCATTCTGAAAGCGCGCCATGCGGCGCAGGTAACCGGCCTGCCCGCGATTGCCGACGACTCCGGTCTGGCCGTGGATTTTCTCGGCGGCGCGCCGGGAATTTACTCCGCGCGCTATTCCGGGGTGGACGCCACCGACCAGCAGAATCTGGAAAAGCTGCTCGTGGCCCTGAAGGACGTTCCCGACGAACAGCGTACCGCGCAGTTCCACTGCGTGCTGGTCTTCATGCGTCATGCAGAAGACCCGACGCCGATTGTCTGTCACGGCAGCTGGCCGGGCGTGATTACCCGTGAAGCGGCTGGCAACGGCGGCTTTGGCTACGACCCGATTTTCTTTGTCCCGACCGAGGGCAAAACCGCTGCGGAACTGACCCGCGAAGAGAAAAGCGCGATTTCCCACCGTGGACGCGCGCTGAAACTGTTACTGGAAGCACTGCGTAATGGCTAATTTGCCGCCTCTGAGTCTTTATATTCATATCCCGTGGTGCGTGCAGAAATGCCCGTACTGCGATTTCAATTCGCACGCGCTGAAGGGCGAAGTGCCGCACGATGACTACGTCGCGCATCTGCTGGCCGACCTGAACGCCGATGTGCCGTACGCGCAGGGACGTGAAGTTAAGACCATTTTCATTGGTGGCGGTACGCCGAGCCTGCTGTCAGGCCCGGCAATGCAGACGCTGCTGGACGGCGTGCGTGCGCGCCTGAACCTGGCGGCGGATGCGGAAATTACGATGGAAGCCAACCCTGGCACCGTTGAGGCCGACCGTTTTGTCGAGTATCAGCGCGCGGGCGTGAACCGCATCTCCATCGGCGTGCAGAGCTTTAGCGAGCCGAAGCTGAAGCGTCTGGGTCGCATTCACGGCCCGGAAGAGGCCAAGCGCGCGGCGAACCTGGCAACGGGGCTTGGGCTGCGCAGCTTTAACCTCGATTTGATGCATGGCCTGCCGGATCAGTCGCTGGAAGAGGCGCTGGACGACCTGCGCCAGGCAATTGAACTGAACCCGCCGCATTTGTCGTGGTATCAGCTCACCATCGAGCCGAACACGCTGTTTGGCTCACGCCCGCCGGTGCTGCCGGATGACGACGCGCTGTGGGATATCTTCGAGCAGGGCCACACGCTTTTGACCGCTGCCGGCTATCAGCAGTATGAAACGTCCGCCTACGCGAAGCCGGGCTTCCAGTGTCAGCACAACCTGAACTACTGGCGTTTTGGTGATTATCTGGGGATTGGCTGCGGCGCCCACGGCAAGGTGACCTTCCCGGATGGTCGCATCCTTCGCACCGCCAAAACCCGCCACCCGCGCGGGTATATGGAAGGCCGCTACCTGGAGCGTCAGCACGACGTTGAGGCGGCGGATAAGCCGTTTGAGTTCTTTATGAACCGTTTCCGCCTGCTGGAAGCCGCGCCGCGCGCGGAGTTTTCGCTGTACACCGGCCTGGCGGAATCGGTGATTCGTCCGCAGATTGACGAAGCGCTGGCAAAGGGGTATCTCACCGAGAGTGAGGAATGCTGGCAGATCACCGAGCACGGCAAGCTGTTCTTAAACTCCCTTCTTGAGCTGTTCCTCGCTGAAGATTCCTGAAGGCTGATTCAGGATTTCGCATCCCGTTCTGCCAGCTAAGGGAAAGGCTGGCAGAGTGTGGGGATGGAAAAATCAAAACAACTCCGTAAACAAATGACGCCCGAAGAGTTACGCCTCTGGTATTTACTCAGGGGACGCCGCTTCTTTGGCTATAAGTTTCGCCGCCAGATGCCGATTGGTGCATATATCGTGGATTTTGCCTGTTTTAAGGCAAAGCTGATTATCGAGCTGGACGGTGGCCAACATCAGAATAACGAAACCTATGATTCACGTCGTACTGAATTTTTGAATGCGAACGGCTGGGAAATACTACGGTTCTGGAATAACGAATTCAGGACAAACGAGGAGGAGGTGTTAATGGCTATCAGGCAACGACTGCGCTGCCTGATGCCCTCACCCTAACCCTCTCCCACAGGGAGAGGGAACAATTACACCCTCTCCCCTGGGGAGAGGGATGGGGTGAGGGGCCCAGCGCTCAGAGAACTTACTTCAGCGTCCCCACCAGCGCCTTCCGGCTGTCTTCCAGCGACACCACGCGTTTACACACGTCTTTGCCGAACTGCTGGAAATCATCTTCCTGGTTCTTCCACTCGTTCTGAATGGAAGTCTGCAAGCCGCCCAGGCTGCCCAGCACGCCCTGCAGCGGGTTACCGCCGCCTTTCAGCACGGCTTTGGCGCCCATCTCGTTGATGCTGTCCTGCAGGATGCCGCCCATCGCCTGGTTCACCAGCTGCTGGCCGTCGGCGCGGACCTGATCGATCGCCTTATAGTGGAACGTCAGGCCATCAGAGCGCTTCTCGATAATGCGGTTCATCTGCTCTTTTAGCTGCTTGTCGAGCTTCGTAAGGCGGGAGCGCATATTACTGCTCTCCCCCACCTCTTTAGTGATGATTTTGTCCAGCGCGACGCGGCTCTTTTCGACGCGCGTCAGGGCGCCTTCATTAATCCATGGCAGCGCGGTACGCAAATCGGCCTGATAATCTTTCGCCTGCTCACGCTGTGCGGCAGTCAGGTTGTACTGTTTGCCGTTAAAGGTGACGTTCCCTTCCGGCGTAATCACCAGATTGCCGTTCTCGCCTTTGACCTGCACGGTTTGCGGGCTTAACACCACGTCATCACGCGGGGTGACGCTACATTGATAATCCGCATGGGCGGTGAATCCGGTTGCCATCAAAGCAACAGCCAGCAACGTTTTGCGCATCTTAAACACTCCCTCAGACAAAATGGGCCAGCTAATGCTGGCCCGCTTACTGCTTTATTAGTCCCACCAAACGTCGAAAAGTTCGCTCACGCGGACATCTTCCAGCTTGTGCTCTTCAAGCCATTTGCGAACCAGGGCCTGATGTTCTTCGGTGCATTTGCCCACTTCCTGGGTGCAGATCAGACCTTCCCATGCCAGGTAGCCGCTACCGTCGAAGGCCAGCTTGTTTGGCTCGATCACCTCGTTGATGAACGCATCAACGTCCTGGTCGATCTGCTCAACGCTGGTTCCTTCCGGGAAACGCCAGGCAACGGAGAAGCCCACTTCCTGGAATTCTTCGATGTGCATCTTTTTACGCAGACGACGGCTACGATTCTTTGCCATTATTTCACCCTCTCGAACATTAAGTCCCATACGCCGTGACCAAGACGATGGCCACGCTGTTCAAATTTTGTCACCGGACGCGATTCCGGACGCGGTACGTAGTCGTTGCTCTCGGACTGATTTTTGTACCCGTCCAGCGACGACATCACTTCCAGCATGTGTTCCGCATAAGGTTCCCAGTCGGTCGCCATGTGGAAAACGCCGCCCAGCTTGAGCTTGCTTTTCACCAGCTCGGCAAACGGTGCCTGAACGATACGGCGTTTATTATGACGCGCTTTGTGCCATGGGTCAGGGAAAAAGAGCTGAACCATGTTCAAAGAATTGTCAGGAATCATTTTGTGCAGCACTTCCACCGCGTCGTGACACATCACGCGCAGGTTCTCAACGCCCTCTTCGTGGGCCGTTGCCAGGCACGCGCCGACGCCCGGCGAGTGTACTTCAATGCCGAGGAAGTTCTGCTCCGGGCGCGCTTTCGCCATAGTGACCAGCGAGGTGCCCATACCAAACCCGATCTCCAGCGTGACGGGCGCGTCGCGGCCAAACAGCTCGGTAAAGTCGAGCGGCTGCTCGCTGAACTCAACGCCCATCACCGGCCAGTAGTTGTCCAGCGCGTGTTGCTGCCCTTTGGTCAGGCGGCCCTGACGGCGGACAAAGCTGCGAATACGGCGCAGCGGGCGACCGTTTTCATCAAATTCCGGTGAAATGACGTCGTTTTTCATAAAAGAGTTGTCTGCTTGTGAGAATGTTCGGGAAACGGGCATTATCCAAAGTTAAGGCTTCTATGCAAGCATGGGAAAGATCCGGTTTACAGCAGATTGACGCTGTGCTGCAATCTGCGTCCCTGATTATGCGAATCGATGACCATGCAAGCCTCTCAATTTTCAGCCCAGGTGCTGGACTGGTACGACAAATACGGGCGTAAAACCCTGCCCTGGCAAATTGAAAAAACGCCCTACAAAGTATGGCTCTCCGAGGTGATGTTGCAACAAACGCAGGTCGCCACCGTAATCCCTTACTTCGAGCGTTTTATGGCACGCTTCCCGACGGTCACCGACCTGGCAAACGCGCCGTTGGACGAAGTGCTGCACCTGTGGACCGGGCTGGGCTATTACGCCCGCGCGCGCAACCTGCACAAGGCCGCGCAGCAGGTCGCCACCCGCCACAAAGGTAAATTCCCGGAAACCTTCGACGAGGTTGCCGATTTACCCGGCGTCGGACGTTCAACCGCAGGCGCGATCCTCTCCCTTTCATTAGGCAAGCATTTCCCGATCCTCGACGGCAACGTGAAGCGCGTGCTCGCACGCTGCTACGCCGTTGACGGCTGGCCGGGTAAGAAAGACGTTGAAAAACGCCTGTGGGAGATCGCTGAAGCGGTCACCCCGGCGAAGGGCGTAGAGCGTTTTAACCAGGCGATGATGGATCTTGGCGCGATGGTCTGCACGCGCTCAAAACCGAAGTGCGAACTCTGCCCGGTGAACAACCTCTGCGTGGCGTATGCCAACCAGTCATGGGCGCAGTATCCGGGTAAGAAACCCAAACAGACGCTGCCGGAGCGCACCGGCTATATGCTGCTGATGCAGCACGGTGACGACGTCTTCCTCGCCCAGCGTCCGCCGAGCGGTCTGTGGGGTGGTCTATACTGCTTCCCACAGTTTGAAGATGAAAACTTGCTGCGTGAATGGCTTAAACAGCGCGGCATTGCGGCAGATACCCTGACGCAGCTGACCGCGTTTCGCCACACCTTCAGCCATTTCCATCTGGATATAGTACCGATGTGGCTTCCCGTGTCCTCATTCACCTCCTGCATGGATGAAGGCACCGCTCTCTGGTATAACTTAGCGCAACCGCCATCAGTCGGGCTGGCGGCTCCCGTGGAGCGCCTGTTACAGCAATTACGTGCCGGTGCAATGGTTTAGCATCGGCAACACAAAGAGGAATACGTATGGCCAGAACCATTTTTTGTACTTTCCTGCAGCGCGACGCTGAAGGCCAGGATTTCCAGCTCTACCCGGGCGACCTGGGCAAGCGCATCTATAACGAGATCTCCAAAGAAGCCTGGGGACAGTGGCAGAAAAAACAGACCATGCTGATCAACGAGAAAAAGCTCAGCATGATGAACCCGGAGCACCGCAAGCTGCTGGAGCAGGAGATGGTGAACTTCCTGTTCGAGGGCAAAGACGTCCACATCGAAGGCTATACGCCGCCGGAAAAATAACAGCGTGCGGGTGAAACCCCGCCGTTAAAGCAAACACAACACGCACTCCCGGAATGATGAAAAAACTTTTAGCGCTAGCCCTTGTTGCGCCGTTGCTGGTCTCGTGCTCGTCCAAAAAAGGCGATGATTACAACGAAGCCTGGGTCAAGGACACCAACGGTTTTGACATTTTGATGGGGCAGTTTGCCCATAACATCGAGAACATATGGGGATTTAACGAAGTTCTTATTGCCGGACCGAAGGACTACGTTAAGTACACCGACGCCTATCTGACCCGTAGCCACATCAACTTTGATGAGGGTACGATCACCATTGAGACCATCGCAGGCACCGACCCTGCGGCACGGCTGCGTCAGGCGATCGTCAAAACCCTGCTGATGGGTGACGATCCGGGATCTATCGATCTCTACTCCGATGCGGACGACATCACCATTTCGAAAGAGCCGTTCCTGTACGGTCAGGTTGTCGACCAGACCGGACAGCCGATCCGCTGGGAAGGTCGCGCCACGAAATTTGCCGACTACCTGCTGCAGACGCGCCTGAAGAGCCGCTCTAACGGCCTGAAGATTATCTACAGCGTTACCATTAACCTTGTCCCGAACCACCTCGACAAGCGTGCGCATAAGTATCTGGGCATGGTGCGTCAGGCGTCGCGTAAGTATGGCGTGGACGAGTCGCTGATCCTGGCGATTATGCAGACCGAATCCTCGTTCAACCCGTACGCGGTCAGCCGTTCCGACGCGCTGGGGCTGATGCAGGTTGTCCAGCACAGCGCCGGTAAAGACGTCTTCCGCTCGCAGGGGAAATCCGGCACGCCGAGCCGCAGCTATCTGTTCGATCCGCAAAGCAACATTGATACCGGCACGGCCTATCTGGCAATGCTGAACAATGTCTATCTCGGCGGAATTGATAACCCGACGTCGCGTCGCTATGCGGTGATCACCGCCTATAACGGCGGTGCGGGCAGCGTGCTGCGCGTCTTCTCGAATGACAAAGTGCAGGCTGCGAACATCATCAACAGCATGGCGCCGGGGGATGTTTACTCCACCCTCACCACCCGCCACCCGTCTGCGGAATCCCGCCGGTACCTGTATAAGGTGAATACGGCGCAGAAAAACTATCGTCGTCGGTGATCGGCCCTCCTTCTCCCACAGGGAGAAGGGGTTCTGCTTCCCCTCTCCCTGTGGGAGAGGGTCAGGGTGAGGGCATCAGGCCGCACCTATCCTCCACCCATACGAAAATGTTATTTGCATCACAATCCAAACTGCAAATTAATGTGGATTGCATTTTTTTGCGGGAGGTAACAAAACATATCGTTGCCAACTGATAGAATTGCATCAAATAACAACCCTGAATGTTCCTATAACAACATATCTCCCGCTCACTTGTGAGGAAAGTAACATGAACCTTAAGCTGCAGCTTAAAATCTTGTCGTTTCTGCAGTTCTGCCTGTGGGGTAGCTGGCTGACTACACTCGGCTCCTATATGTTTGTGACGCTCAAGTTTGATGGTGCGTCAATCGGTGCCGTCTACAGCTCGCTGGGTATTGCGGCTGTTTTCATGCCAACGCTGCTCGGTATCGTGGCGGATAAATGGTTAAGTGCGAAATGGCTGTATATGCTTTGCCATCTGGTGGGTGCGGGGACGCTGTTTATGGCGGCCGAAGTGACCACGCCGGGGGCGATGTTTATGGTGATCCTGCTTAACTCGCTGGCGTATATGCCAACGCTTGGGCTGATCAACTCCATCTCCTACTACCGCCTGAAATCTGCCGGCCTGGATATCGTCACCGATTTCCCGCCAATCCGTATCTGGGGCACCATCGGCTTTATCATGGCGATGTGGGGCGTGAGCTTCGCGGGCTTCGAGCTGAGCCACATGCAGCTGTATATTGGTGCTGCGCTCTCCGTACTGCTGGCGCTGTTCACCCTGACGCTGCCAACCATTCCGGTATCTAATCAGCAGAAAAACCAGAGCTGGAGCACCATGCTTGGCCTGGATGCCTTCGCCCTGTTCAAAAACAAGCGCATGGCGATCTTCTTTATCTTCTCCATGCTGCTGGGCGCGGAGCTGCAAATCACCAACATGTTCGGCAACACCTTCCTGCACAGCTTCGATAACGATCCGCTGTTTGCCGGGAGCTTTATCGTTGAGCACGCGTCGGTGATGATGTCCATCTCGCAGATCTCCGAGACGCTGTTCATCCTGACCATCCCGTTCTTCCTGAGTCGCTACGGCATCAAAAACGTCATGCTGATCAGTATCGCCGCGTGGATGCTGCGCTTCGGCCTGTTCGCCTACGGCGACCCGAGCGCGTTCGGCACCGTGCTGCTGGTGCTGTCGATGATTGTTTATGGCTGCGCCTTCGACTTCTTCAACATTTCCGGTTCGGTGTTTGTGGAAAAAGAGGTGAAGCCTGAAATCCGCGCCAGCGCGCAGGGCATGTTCCTGATGATGACTAACGGCTTCGGCTGTATTCTGGGCGGCGTGGTGAGCGGTAAAGTGGTTGAGATGTACACCACCAACGGCATCACCGACTGGCAGCCCGTGTGGCTGATCTTCGCGGCGTATTCGCTGGTGCTGTTCTTCGCGTTCCTCGCGCTGTTCAAGTACAAGCACGTTCGCACAGCGCACGGTACACAGCCGATTGCGCATTAATTGTTGTGCCCGGTGGCGCTTCGCTTACCGGGCCTACAAAAGCACGGAGAGCAGGCCGGGTAAGCGTTAGCGCCACCCGGCTATTTTATTGCAGAGAGCACCCACCCCACCGACAGCAAATCCGCGCTGCCGCCCGGACTCAGGTTTCGTTCAATCAGTGCCTTATCCATCTTAAGCAACGCCTCGCGATTCCAGCCGTTAGCCAGCAGTTCCCGCGCATAGCCCTGAACGTAGCGCAGCCCCTGAATGCCGCCGCGTGACACGAGATTACTGTCCTGATTGACCGCCATCAGGCGCAACAGCAGGCCGTGAAGCGACTGTCCGTTCCACTGCCCCAGCGCCTTACGCACCGTCGCAAAGCCGCTCTCCGCCTCGCCTCGCGCCCCGGTTAAGCCGTACTGCTGAAACTGCCGCTCGCCTGCCGTCGCCTGCCCGCTGCGCGCTGCCAGTTCCCGCGACACCAGCCCGCTGCAGATGTTACTCACCTCACAACAGAGGCTGTCCGCAGAGACATTTTTCACACGCCCGGCAGCGAAGCACAGCAGGCCGAGAGCAAAAATCCCGCCCTTATGGGTGTTCACGCCGTTCGTCGCGGCGTACATCGCCTGCTCGCAGGCCATCCCCATCGGGCGGATAATCCGCAGCTGTGCGTCAGCGGGTTTATCCGCATGCACGTTACCGAGTTCAGCAAAGCGCGAAAACCACGGCGTAATTGCCGCGATGCTGCGGACAAACAGCGCGTGGTCCATATCGCGATGGGAACCGTTGTTGAGCTTGTCCACCAGCCCCGGCTTGGGCGTCAGCTCCAGCTCCTGCCACAGCGCCGCTTCGGCAAGCGCGGGCACATCAATCGGGCGCGGTTTAGTCGCGAGCAAACCAGTCATCGATCGTCTTCTCCACGCGGGAAACAACCTGCTCAACGGGGTGATTGCGCGAACGGGAGCAGGCATGCGCGGGCTCGTCGCAGATCAGACAGCGCCTGAGGTTTGCCCCCAGCGACTGACGCCCGACGTGGCCGTGCTGAGGGCAGATCACGTCCAGATCCCACAGCCTGCCGAGCGGGTGCGTCTGCTCCAGTTCCGCGCAGTGCGCTTTGATTTCCGCCGCCGCATGGGCGACGCACCACAAGGCTTCCGGTCCGGTGGGCAGCCACAGCACCTGGCGGTCCAGCACCTGCCAGCGGTTCTCCCACAGCAGCTGGTCGCAGATCTGCAGCGCCACGCCCATGGTGTTGCGATAGCGCAGGCTGTCCTTGATTTCCCCTGGCGTGACCAGCGTGAGGGAGATCACCGGCTGTTTATAGTGCTCAAGCATGTCAGCCTGACGGGCTGCGCGACGCTCTTTCGCCGCCAGCAGTTCCTCCAGGCTGACACCCGCCCGCACGGGTGTCGCTAAAATCATACTGACTCCTTCACCTGTCGTACGGTGTCGATCACGCTGCCGTCGCGGTAGCGGATCACCCCGACGATTTTGTCGGTAAATTCAATCGGTTTCGGTACGCCGGTCAGGGAAATCGCCCGCTCATAGAGCGCGCTAATGTCCACTACCTTCAGCCCGACCTCCAGCAGCCGCTCGCGGATCTCCGGGCGCGCCGGGTTGACTGCGATGCCGTGGTCGGTGACCAGCACGTCGATGCTCTCCCCCGGCGTGAGGCGCGTGGTGACGCGCTTGACCACCGTCGGAATGCGGCTGCGCAGCAGCGGCGCGACCACGATGGTCAGGTTGGCTGCCGCCGCCACGTCGCAGTGCCCGCCGGATGCGCCACGCATCACGCCGTCGGAGCCGGTGATGACGTTGACGTTGAAATCAACGTCAATTTCCAGGGCACTGAGGATCACCACGTCGAGCTGGTCGCAGCTTGCCGCCTTGCTGCCGGGGTTGGCGTAGATGTTGGTGGAGATCTCTACGTGGTTCGGGTTGCGCGCCAGCGAAGCCGCCGCCTGGCCGTCAAAGCACTGGGTGTCGAGCAGCTTTTCGATAAGCCCCTTCTCGAGCAGATCCACCAGGCTGCCGGTGATGCCGCCGAGCGCAAAGCGCGCCTTCACGCCGCTGCGCTCCATCTTCTCTTCCATAAAGCGGGTGCAGGCGGTGGCCGCCGCGCCGGAGCCGGTCTGCATCGAGAAGCCCGGTTTGAAATAGCCGGAGTGTTCAATCACGTCCGCCGCATAGCGGGCGATCATCAGCTCGCGCGGGTTGCTGGTGACGCGCGCCGCGCCGACGCTGATTTTCGCCGGATCGCCCACGCTCTCCACCTGCACGATGTAGTCCACCTGGTCCTGCACCAGGCTGGCGGGCATATTCGGGAACGGCACCAGCTCTTCGGTCAGCAGCACCACCTTACGGGCAAAGTGCGCGTCCACCATCGCGTAGCCGAGCGAGCCGCAGCACGATTTACCGTGCGTGCCGTTAGCGTTGCCAAACGCATCGCTGCACGGCACGCCGAGAAACGCCACGTCGATATTCAGCTCGCCGTCCTGGAGCAGCTTCACGCGCCCACCGTGGGAGTGAATGTGTACCGGCTCGTCCATCAGCCCGTGGGAGATGGCGTCCGCCAGCCTGCCGCGCATGCCCGAGGTGTAAATCCGGGTGATGACGCCGCTTTCAATATGCTCGATCAGCGCGTCGTTGCAGGTCATCAGCGAGCTGGAGGCCAGAGTCAAATTTTTAAATCCCATCCGCGCCAGCAGCGCCACAACGGTGTTGATCACCCGGTCGCCTTCGCGAAAGGCATGGTGGAAGGAGATGGTCATCCCGTCCTGCAGGCCGCTGCGCGCTACGGCTTCTTCAAGGGAGGCACAGAGCTTACGGTTGTGCTTCGCGTCACTGTCCGCCAGCCACGGCGTGGCGCTGTGGGCAGTATCAAAGGGTTTCAGGTCCCGCAGATGGGGGAAGTTTACGTGGAGAAGTTCAGTCTGATTCATTGTCTTATCCTTACCGACGCACGCCGGAAGCCGCCGCGCGCTCCAGCACCACCTGCGCGTGGTTAATAATCGGTGCATCCACCATTTTGCCGTTGAGCGACACCACGCCCAGGCCGTTACGCTCGCCCTCTTCTGCCGCTTCAATCACCCTTTTGGCGTGATCCACCTCTTCCTGCGTCGGTGCATAAGCGTTGTGCAGCAGGTCAATCTGGCGCGGGTTAATCAGCGATTTGCCGTTAAAGCCCATCTTGCGGATCAGATCGACCTCGCGAAGGAACCCGGCCTCGTCGTTAACGTCTGACCACACCACGTCGAAGGCGTCGATGCCCGCCGCGCGGGCGGCGTGCAGCACGGCGCAGCGGGCGTAGAACAGCTCGGTGCCGTCGCCGCGCTCGGTCTGCATGTCCATCACGTAGTCAAAGGCGGCCAGCGCGATGCCGATGAGGCGCGGGGAGCTGCGGGCAATCGCCACGGCATTGATGACGCCAATGGCCGACTCAATCGCCGCCATCACGCGGGTGGAACCGACCTCGCGGCCGCACTCGCGTTCAATGCGCTCAAGATGGCCTTCCAGCTCGTAGACGTCGTCCGGGGTGTCGGTTTTTGGCAGGCGGATCACGTCCACGCCCGCGCGCACGGCGGCTTCCAGATCCAGCAGGCCAAACGGCGTGCTGAGCGGGTTAATGCGCACCACGGTTTCGATATCCTGATACATAGGGTGCTGTAGCGCGTGGAAAACCAGCATGCGCGCGGTGTCCTTCTCACGCAGGGCGACGGCGTCCTCAAGGTCAAACATGATGGAGTCGGGGCGGTAGATAAACGCGGTGGAAAGCATGGCGGCGTTAGCGCCCGGCAGGAACAGCATACTGCGGCGGAGTTTGCTCATTTCAGCGCCTCCCAGTTGATGGCCTGTTCATCGGCGGCACGCATCAGCGCGCTTTGCAGGCGGGCGCGAATAACACAGTCCAGCGCCCCTTTGTCTTCAATAATGATGAGCCCCTGGCGCACGTTCATGGCGCGCAGCGTGTCGTTGACCACCTGACGAATTTGCTCGCCAAACTGCTTAATCACTTCACTGTGGATGACAATCTCCAGCTCGCCGTGAGCGGGGGCGATTTTCACCATCAGGTCGCTGGACTCCTGCGTTCCGGCCAGCGCCTCCCTTACAATATTCATGATAAATTCCTGATAGTTATGCGACTTCCGCACTCGCACGATAGTGTGTTTCGAGATGCGCGAAGGTGGAGTCCGGGACGATCTCCCGGATCCGGGAAAACTGCTGTGTCTTGAGTAAACGGCGCACTTCGGACGCCGAAATGGCGTTGCCGGTGGCCTTGATGCGCGGCATCTCCACCACCTCGATATGCGAAGCCAGCAGATCGTGCAGCGTCTGGTTGTACTGGCGGGTGATGTCGCAAAACGGCTCCGAGCCGATGAAGCGGTGCGTGATGCCGAGCGCCGGGGCGATGAAGTCCCGGAAGATCAGCACGTCGATCTCGCTCCACGCCTGCTGCACTTTGCCGGTCTCCTTCAGGAAGTAGGCCGGGAAGGTGGCGCGGGAGATGATGTACTGCGAGCCTTCATGCACCACCACGTTCGGCAGATGGGCCACGCCTGCGCGCACCATCTCGAGACGCGCGCTGAACGGGAAGAACGAGGCGTCTTCACGCACCACGAACAGATGCAGGGCATCGCACCGCTGCGCCGCCTGCTCCACCAGATGGCGGTGGCCGAGGGTGAACGGATTGGCGTTCATCACTATCGCGCCAGTTTTCTCCCCGCCCTTTCGCATCCGGCTTAAGGTACGGCAGTAGCGCGCGATCCCCTGCGGGGTGTTCTCCATCAGCACTGCGTTGTTCCCGCTCTGGGCAATTGGCCAGAAGCCGCTGCGGGCAAAGCGCTCCCGGTTGCACGGACGGGTGCAGAGGAAGAGGTGAAAATGGCCGC
Source organism: Enterobacter sp. 04-C-12-SI-ECC (assembly GCF_047530715.1). NCBI lineage: Bacteria > Pseudomonadati > Pseudomonadota > Gammaproteobacteria > Enterobacterales > Enterobacteriaceae > Enterobacter > Enterobacter sp. 04-C-12-SI-ECC. Next base: position 59,468 of record NZ_JBLKDI010000012.1, on the reverse strand, counting down.
GCTCCAGCGCCGCATTTTCCACCTCTGCCAGCAGCCGCGCGCTGAGGTTTTCCCCACGAAGCTGCTCGTTGACCGCCACGCATTTGATGACGTTGCCGGCAAGTCCTGCGCAACCCACCAGCTGCGCGCCGGACCAGGCTTCGACAAACAGCGTGATGTCGTTGTCCAGGCCAAGGCCGCTGTCTGCCAGCAGGTAGCGGATCTGGCTTAAGCGTTCCGGGTGTTTCGCCACCAGCGTCTGGCGAAAATCGATGGGTTGACTGTTCATGCCGCCTTTCTCAGTGTGCCGCCGCAAGCCCGACGGCTGGCGCTTCCACGATCACGTTGCTCAGATGACCGATATGCTCGATCTCCACCTCAATGCGATCGCCCTCTTTCATAAACAGCGGCGGGTTACGCTTTTTACCCACGCCGCCCGGGGAGCCGGTGATGATCACGTCGCCCGGGCTTAAGCGGGTAAAGGTGCTGATGTACTCGATGAGCTCCGCGACCTTGTGGATCATGCTGCTGGTGTTGTCCTCCTGCACCATGCGGCCGTTAAGCCAGGTGCGGATCGCCAGGCTGTGCGGATCCGGGATCTCATCCGCCGTCGCCATCCAGGGGCCAAACGCCCCGGTCTGACGCCAGTTTTTACCGGCGGTGAACCAGGTGTGCTGCCAGTCGCGGGCGGAGCCGTCCATGTAGCAGCTGTAGCCCGCCACGTGGCGCAGGGCGTCATCGCGGCTGATGTTCTCCCCGCCCTTACCGATGATCACCGCCAGCTCGCCTTCGTAGTCGAATTCGCTGGAGTGGCGCGGCTTCAGTACCGGCTCGTTGTGGCCGGTCTGTGAGTCCGGGAAGCGGACAAACAGCGTCGGGGCCGGGTTGTGCTGGTCAAACTCCTTGCGTTTGTCGGCGTAGTTCATGCCCACGCAGAGGATTTTTTCCGGCTGCACGATCACCGGCAAGAAGGTGATGGCGTTCAGCGGTACATCCACCGCGTCGTTCAGGTAACGGGTGGCCAACGCCAGCCCGTTGCCCTGCAGCAGCGCTTTAAGGTCGCCGTAGCGGTCGCCGAGACGGCGGCCTAAATCAATCACGCCCTCGGCCTGAACGATGCCGTAGCTGCGTTTTCCCTGGTATAAAAAGCTTGCGAGTTTCATTGTTCTTTCCTGAAAACTTAAACGAGGAAGTTGCCCAGAATCAGCAGAGAGATGGAGACGTTAATCGCCCCGCCGATACGGGTAGCAATCTGGGCGAACGGCATCAGGCTCATGCGGTTGCCTGCGGTCAGTATCGCCACGTCGCCGGTACCGCCCTGTCCGCTCTGACAGCAGGAGACGATGGCGACATCAATCGGGTGCATACCAATCTTTTTACCGACGAAGAACCCGGTCGCCACCAGCGCAGAAACGGTGCTGATAATCACCAGCAGGTTGGTCAGCGTGAAGGCGGCCACCAGTTCATGCCACGGGGTAATGGCCACGCCAACGGCGAAGAGGATCGGGTAGGTTACGGAGGTCTGGAAGAATTTGTACACCACCTGCGAACCCTCCAGCAGGCGCGGAGAAGCGCCGTTGCAGAGCTTCACCAGCACCGCCATAAACAGCATGCCAACGGGCGCAGGCAGGCCAATCAGCTTGTGGCCGAGCATGCCCAGCATGTACAGCAGCACCGCCAGCAGCGCGCCGGAGGCGATAGTGGTCACGTCCGCTTTACCGGAAAACGCAGGCTGAGAGACGGTGGTATCGGCATTCGCGCGGTTAGGCATCAGCTGGCCTTCACCGGTCAGGTGCGGGTAGCGTTTACCGAGCTGGTTCAGGCAGCCGGAGATGATGATTGCCGTCAGCCCGCCGAGCATGACCATCGGCAGCACGCGGCCGAGCGCTACGCCCTGGTCCATATGCAGCAGGGTGGCATAGCCGATGGAAAGCGGAATCGCCCCTTCCCCGACGCCGCCCGCCATGATCGGCAGAATGATAAAGAAGAAGATCTGGAACGGCTCCAGGCCCAGCGCCAGCCCCACGCCCATGCCAACAATCATGCCGACGATTTCACCGCACAGCATCGGGAAGAAGATGCGCAGGAAACCCTGAATCAGCACCGTGCGGTTCATGCTCATGATGCTGCCGACGATAATGCAGCAGATATAGAGGTAGAGAATGTTGGTGGATTTGTAGAATTTGGTCGTAGATTCCACCACCACGTCCGGCAGCAAACCGTAGTAGACCAGTGCGGAAGGGATAAAGGTGGCGCAAATCGCCGCCGCGCCAAGCTTGCCGACAATCGGCAGGCGTTTGCCGAACTCACCGCAGGCAAAGCCGAAGAAGGCCAGCGTCGCCACCATCACCACGATATCGCTCGGCAGTTTTCCGCCCAGGCAATCAATCGCGATCAGCGCGCCCGCCAGAACGAACAGCGGCAGAGGAATAATCCCGATTTTCCAGGTATCCATAATATGCCACCACCGCTCCTTGAGGGATGGCCGCTGAATTTCAATCGGGTCGTGGGTAACAGAGAAAGAATCGTCAGTTGTGCTCATAATAAGCCCCTTAGTTATTTTGTGCGTTCAGCTTAGAGTCACAAAGGCCTACTTTATGTGAGGAATGGCATATTAAAAGCGAAGTTTTAATGGCAGCTATGGTTTTTATGGTTTCCTTTATTTAATGTGATTTATGCCTTATTTATTATCGTGGTTTTTATGGTTTCTTTTCTGAATTGAACGACCAAATAACATTTAACTTAGCAGCATGAAGATCATAAGCCTTCTGGATAAATCATTTACAGCCCTTGCTGTGCAAGGGATCACAAGTTTCCCGCAAAGCGAACATCCGCATGAAAAAAGATGATATATTGACGATCTTTGCCGCTACTTTGCGTGATAGTTATGAAAGTCTCTTTCCAGATTAAGCTGTTTATTTCGCTGGTTGCCTTTTTCTCAGTGCTTTTTGTGCTGCTGGGCGGATATTATTATGCCGATGTCGGAAAACAGCTTTATCAGGAAATGAGTGCACGCGCCAAAATACAGGCGGAAGAGATCGCGCTTATTCCGTCATTGCGTACTGAAGTTGAACAAAAAGATATCAACGCCATTCATGATTTCATGCAGAAAATGGCCGCGCACAGCGACGCCAGCTTTATTGTCATTGGCGATAATACGGGACGGCATCTTTTTCACTCCGTCTTTGCCGACAGGGTGGGCACGACGCTGGTCGGCGGCGACAATGAAGCCGTATTGCAGGGGAAAAGCACGACAACCATACGTAAAGGCGGGCTAGGCATTTCACTGCGCAGTAAAGCGCCCATTTTCAACGACGCCGGGCAGGTGGTCGGCATTGTTTCAGTTGGCTATCTCACCAGCTACCTGGACACCATTACCGTCAGTAAAGTGGTCAATATCCTGATTGCCGCCGTGCTGCTGCTGATCGCCCTCTTTGTCTTCTCCTGGTTCTTTACCCGTAGTATTAAGAAGCAGATCTTCTCCCTGGAGCCACGAGAGATCGGCCTGCTGGTGCGCCAGCAAAAGGCGATGATGGAGTCCATCTACGAAGGCGTGATCGCCATTGATAACGAACGGCGCATAGAGGTGATCAACCAGGCGGCGCGCAAGCTGCTGGGCCTGAGCCAGCCGGCCCGGGAACTGCGCGGGCAGCTGATAAGCCAGGTGATCGATCCGGTCCCGTTCTTCGACACGCAGACGATGCTGGCGAAAGATACCCATGACGAGATTTGCCGCTTTAACGATCTCACGGTGATTGCCAGCCGGGTACACATCATGCTTGAGGGGTCGCTGCAGGGCTGGGTGATCACCTTCCGCGATCGCAACGAGATCGACTCTCTCAGTAGCCAGCTCAGCCAGGTAAAACGCTACGTCGATAACCTGCGCATTATGCGTCATGAGCAGCTGAACCGGATGACCACCCTCTCCGGCCTGCTGCACATGGGCCGCTATGAGGAGGCGATTGGCTACATTCAGGCGCAGTCTGAACACGCTCAGGAGCTGCTGGACTTTATCTCTTCGCGCTTCAGCTCACCGACCCTGTGCGGCCTGCTGCTGGGGAAAGCCGCCCGCGCGCGGGAGAAAGGCGTCGAGCTGTGCTTCGACCCGGCCTGTCGGCTGGACAAACCGTTCCTGCCGCTGGGAGAGCAAGAGCTGATTTCGATTATTGGCAACCTGCTGGATAACGCCATCGAAGCGACGCAGCGGTCGCCGCTTCCCCACGCGCCGGTGGAGGTGCTGATAAAGCTCAGCGAACAGGAGCTGATTATTGAAGTGGCCGACCAGGGCGTTGGCATCACGCCGGCGATCCGTGACCGGATATTTGAACGCGGCATCACCACCAAAACGCGGGGCGATCACGGGATTGGCCTGTATCTGATTGAAAGCTACGTCACGCAGGCTGGCGGCACAATAGAAGTTGCCGATAACATGCCGCACGGGACCATTTTCTCACTGTTTATCCCGGCCTCGGGAACCGTCCGGCAACTGGAAGATACCGACTATGCAACATGAACTTATCGACGTACTGATTGTTGAAGACGAGAACGAACTGGCACAGCTGCACGCGGAGCTTATCGGTAAACATCCGCGCCTGAGGCTGGTGGGGATTGCCGCGTCATTGGCCGACGCGCAGCGACAGCTGGAGAGCAAACAGCCGAAGCTGATGCTGCTGGATAACTACCTGCCGGACGGCAAAGGCATCACCCTTATCAGCAACCCGATGCTGGCCCGCGCCAACTGCTCGGTGATTTTCATCACCGCCGCCAGCGATATGGACACCTGCAGCCAGGCCATCCGCAACGGCGCGTTCGACTACATCCTCAAACCCGTCTCCTGGAAGCGGCTCAGCCAGTCGCTGGAGCGGTTTGTGCAGTTTGCCGAACAGCAGCGGGTCTGGAAGATTGTCGACCAGCAGAACGTGGATTCACTCTATCAGTTACAGGCGAAAAACTATCGTCTGGACAACGGCAGCAAGGGAATAGAGGAGAACACGCTGGCGCGGGTGCAAACGCTGTTTAACAGCAAGGCGGCGCACTGCTTTACGGTGGATGAGGTGGTGAGCGAGACGGGACTGAGTAAAACCACCACCCGACGCTATCTGGAACATTGCGTGGAGGTGGGTTTTCTGACGACGGAGATGCTGTACGGGAAGATTGGGCATCCGAGGAGGATGTACCGCCGCGCAGAAGCCTGACGAAGTATTATGGCCCGGTAAGCTTGCGCCACCGGGCCTACGTTCAGACATTCAATACGTACCCATACAGTCGCTTAATCCCGTCCGTATCCTTCTCGCTGTAAACGCCCTGCAACTCCGGCGAGAAGCCCGGCAGCATATTAATGCCCTCTTCCAGCGCCAGGAAGTAACGCTGTACCGCCCCGCCCCAGACTTCTCCCGGCACCACGCACAGCACGCCTGGCGGGTACGGCAGCGCACCTTCGGCGGCAATGCGCCCTTCAGCGTCACGAATACGCACCAGCTCCACGTTCCCGCGAATGTACTCCTGGTTTGCATCCTGCGGGTTCATCACTACGGCGGGCAGGCTCTCCCGGCGGAACATCGCCTTCTGTAGATCCTTCACGTTAAAGCTGACGTAGAGATCGTGCATCTCCTGGCACAGTTGACGGATCGTGTAGTCGCGGTAACGCACCGGGTATTTTTGGTAGATGGTCGGCAGCACGTCGGCGAGGGGCGTGTCGTCTTCAATATGCTGCTCAAACTGCCCCAGCATCGCCACCAGCTGCGCCAGCTTCTCGCTGCTTTCGGCAGGCGTCAGCAGGAACAGGATCGAGTTGAGGTCGCACTTCTCCGGCACGATGCCGTTTTCGCGCAGGTAGTGGGCGAGAATGGTCGCCGGAATGCCGAAATCTGTGTAGTGACCTGTTTCTGCATCAATGCCCGGCGTGGTCAGCAGCAGCTTGCACGGGTCGACGAAATACTGCTCGCTCGCATAGCCCTCAAATCCGTGCCATTTGGCCCCCGGCTCAAAGCTAAAGAAGCGACGCTCGCTCGCAATGACCTGCGTGGGGTGATCCTGCCATGGCCGCCCCGCCACCACCGGCGGGATAAACGGTTTGATCATATGGCAGTTGGCGATGATGGCCTTGCGCGCCTCAATGCCCAGCTCGACGCACTCCGCCCACAGCCTGCGCCCGCTCTCGCCCTCGTGAATTTTGGCGTTCACGTCCAGTGCCGCAAACAGCGGATAAAACGGGCTGGTGGAGGCGTGCAGCATAAACGCGTTGTTCAGCCGCTTGTGCGGACAGAAGCGCGCCTGACCGCGGATGTGGTTATCCTTTTTATGGATCTGCGACGTTTGCGAGAACCCGGCCTGCTGCTTGTGCACCGACTGGGTCACGAAAATACCCGGATCGTTCTCGTTAAGCTCCAGCAAGAGCGGAGACGTTTCCGCCATCATCGGAATAAACTGCTCGTAGCCCACCCACGCGGAGTCAAAAAGGATGTAGTCACACAGATGGCCGATCTTGTCGATCACCTGGCGGGCGTTGTAGATCGTCCCGTCGTAGGTGCCAAGCTGAATGATCGCCAGGCGGAACGGGCGGACCTCGTCGGCCTTTTCCGGCGCCGCCTCGCGGATCAGATCCCGCAGATACGCGTCATCAAAGCAGTGCTCGTCAATCCCGCCGATAAAGCCAAACGGATTGCGCGCCGCCTCAAGATACACCGGCGTGGCGCCCGCCTGGATCAGTGCGCCGTGGTGATTAGATTTATGGTTGTTGCGGTCGAACAGCACCAGGTCGCCGCGGGTCAGCAGCGCGTTGGTCACCACCTTGTTGGCCGCCGACGTGCCGTTCAGCACAAAGTAGGTTTTGTCCGCGTTGAATACTTTCGCCGCGAACTTTTGCGCGTGCTTGGCGGAGCCTTCATGGATCAGCAGATCGCCCAGCTTAACGTCGGCGTTGCACATGTCGGCGCGGAACACGTTCTCACCGAAGAAATCATAGAACTGTCGCCCTGCCGGGTGTTTTTTGAAAAAAGCCCCGTGCTGGTGGCCCGGACAGGCGAAGGTGCTGTTGCCCATCTCTACATACTGGCTCAGGGTATCGAAAAAAGGCGGCAGCAATTCCTCTTCGTAACGGCAGGCGGCGCTCTCCAGTTCCAGGAACTCCTGAGCTTTACCCGAGATAATCGCCGTGACGCCATCAGGCACCTCTCCAGGCTCTTGCGAGAACATAAACACCGGTAGCTGAAAGCCCGTACGCTTCAGCAACGCGAGAATGCCGCTGTAGCTTTCAACAACGCTAATGACGACTGCCGCCACATCGGTGAAATCGGTGTTATCCAGCGTCACCTTTTCACGGTGCGTAGAAACTTTGGATACCAGCTCATGGCTGACGGCAATTTTCATGGTTTTCATAAGCGCAAATACCCTCACCGAGCGGTGAGACAGGGAGGAGAAAATTCGCGCAATCATGTCACTTTTTATTTTCACGCGCAAGAAGGAATCAGTATGCACGAAACCACCCAAAGCTAAGGCTCGCGCAGCCCTGACGTGCCATAATAATGCAATATCAATGAGTAAATAACAGGAGTTAACTGTGGTTATCGGGCCATTTATTAACGCCGGAGCCGTATTGCTGGGCGGCGTACTGGGCGCAGTGTTGAGTCAGCGGCTGCCGGAGCGTATCCGTTCATCCATGCCCTCTATATTCGGCCTGGCATCCTTAGGCATCGGCATCCTTTTAGTGATCAAATGCGCCAACCTGCCCGTCATGGTGCTGGCTACACTGCTCGGCGCACTGATTGGCGAATTTTGCTATCTGGAAAAAGGCATCAATAGCGCGGTGGGCAAAGCCAAAAACCTGATTGCCCGACCGGGCAAGGCGAAACACGGCACGCACGAGTCGTTTATTCAGAACTACGTCGCCATCATTATTCTGTTTTGCGCAAGCGGCACCGGGATTTTCGGCTCGATGCAGGAAGGGATGACGGGCGACCCAAGCATATTGATTGCAAAAGCGTTTCTCGATTTCTTCACCGCCACCATTTTCGCCACCACGCTTGGCATTGCCGTTGCGGCGATTTGCGTCCCGATGCTGCTAATCCAGCTGGCGCTTGCCACCTGCGCCACCTTGATTCTCCCGCTGACCACGCCAGCGATGATGGCGGACTTCACCGCCGTCGGCGGCCTGCTGCTGCTGGCGACGGGCCTACGTATTTGCGGGATCAAAATGTTTGCCGTGGTGAATATGCTGCCCGCATTACTGCTCGCCATGCCGCTCTCTGCGCTCTGGACGCACTTTTTCGCTTAAGATTGCGGCGAAATGGCGAGAGATTGCGCAGTCTGTAACGAAAACAACATTTTTCGTTGACGGCAACGGGCAGATCGGGTTTAATGCGCCCCGTTGCCCGGATAGCTCAGTCGGTAGAGCAGGGGATTGAAAATCCCCGTGTCCTTGGTTCGATTCCGAGTCCGGGCACCACTTATTTATAACCCTCGCTTCGGCGGGGGTTTTTGCTTTCTGAGTCAGCAACTTGTAGGTTTACCAGTAGTTACCCTCCTTATCTCTCCTCCGACCCCGCTTCCCGGTGGTACAACTGGCGTGTTTACCGCCTTTACCTCCACACAGAAGCAGAAAAACCTGACCTTCACCGATCTATTTGAGCATTACAAATGCACATATCAATTGGACAGAGCCCGACAGAGCGGCATCACGTATCCGTGATTACACCCCATCGGCTAACTGTTTTATTAGATTGATTGGTGGTAAATCCATCCGGGACATCCTGAAAAGTGACCTGTCGGCGTTCCGTACACTGCTGGAACAGGCCCGGGCTAACCGCAGTAAAGTAGGCCGAGGAACGAAGCTGTAAAAAGCGACTTCTACTTCAGACACCGTAACCACATTGCTACTATATTGTGTGTGCGTTGGCACGCATGGCTGTCAGGGGGGCGTTTATCAGCCTAAGCAGAGGCCGGTAAAGCAATTGAGAGGAACTACAATGGATGCAGCATTACTTAACATGATGCGCTCATGTGGAAGAAATAAAGCCTGGGCGGAAACGATGGTGAATATGGAAGCCAGGAAACTGGTAAATACAGCCAACACTCTGTCGGCTTTTCATCTCAGCGATAGTTTGACTCGAATGAAGTTTGTTCAGGAAATTCGGGACCTCATAGAACATCAGTTTACGTTAGCTCGTCGGGCTAAATCAGATGAAGAATGCATGGAATGCGTTAAGATTCTCAGAGAAGAAAACAGTAACCTGCTGGAACAAGCGCGTTTATTAAGAACGAAGGCAGCGAAGCTTTACGCTAAAGTCGAGTTTATTCGAGAGAATAACAAAATTGTTGGGTATGTGATCTCGGCTGTTAGTGTTGTCCTGGCCGGTGCTGAAATAGCCGCAGGATTTACCCTCATAGGCACTATGACCCCTCTCGGGGTTCTTGCTGGTGCGATTCTGGTTACTGACGGGGCAAACAGCATCAGTAAAGAAGTGGCTCGCTACGCAACTAACAACACTACCAGTGAAGGGCTGGTCGCGAATGCCGCGATGTCTACAGCTGAGTTTATGGGCTTTAGTCGTGAGAATGGGTTAGGTGTCTACAAATCAATTTCACTGGCCGCTAATGCGTACACCATTTTTGGCTTGTTACTGCGACCTGGTACCTGGCGACTGTTTCGTTATCTCCCTGCTGACTATTACCGCAAGGTGAGCACACTGAGCCGCCCGCAGCTTACAATGAAAATAGCGGGTTATGGCGTGAAAGCTAAGATTATTTTTGATCTGTTGTCCGTCAGCGACCCGTCCCAGAATTAGTCAGCATTTTACGATAACGCCAGGATTTGTAGCCAAGTTTTGCTGGCGTTATATACCAGATGAAAGGTAGTACAATCAATAACGTGAGTGCAAGTGTCAAGCTTGTATCCTTGGATGCAAGTAAAAGAGTTAAAGCCAGTATGATGAAGGCAATAATAGTTATCCACTTCATAGCCTTAAAACGATTGGCCAGATCATGAGTTACGCTATCAAACGAACCACCGTAATTTTCAATATTGTTTTTTAGCTTTTGAAGATCTCGTTTGCTAAAACCTGATTTTAAAAGTGCCTCTTCGCTGGTCATTCTGTTATCCGTCCCATAACTCACTGAAACCTTTGACGAAGTTTAACTTAATTTGGCGGATAAATCGCTACCTGACGATATTCGTCAAATTTATATATATCAACGAGTTGAAGATATCTTAGAGTATACGCTCGAAAACTGACATTATTGCCCACTGCGGAACTTCGCTGGTAGCAACTCTAATGACTCCTTCGGGGCCGTTTCCAACATCTCCCGCCCTGCCCTGTAGAAGCAACATGCAGATCACCACAGGAGGCTGAATCATGCACGATGAAATCATTAATCAGGCCCGCGAAATCCTCCCTCAGCGGCTCAACCATACCGACACATTGGCATCACAGCAGGACACCGCGAACTATCTGGCCCTACAGTGAAGCGCAATGCTGCTATTATCTATTCCCCTATCCACGACACCCTGACCACTGCGTCAGCAGCGCATGCAGTTTAGCCGGCTCCAGAGGCTTGCGCAGCACCAGATACCCTTCCTGCTCCGCCTCCAGCAGAACAGGCGAATTAAATTCGCCGCTGACCATCGCGCCGCTCATGTCCGGCAGACGTTCAAAAAGCGCTTTCAGGATGTCGAAGCCGCTTTCGCCGGATCGCAGGCGCTGGTCGCACAGCACGGCGAACGGGGTGAATCCGTCGTCGATGATGGCGAACGCTTCTTCAGCGGAGGCCGCGCAGCGCACGTTGATTCCCCAAACGCTCATCAGGCTCTCCCAGGCTGACGTCACCAGCGGGTCGTCATCGACGACCAGGCAAGAACCGCGAAGCGGCGCATAGCGTACCGGCGCAGAGGCGTTGTTATCGGCGGGCGGGGTGTCCGTCGCGATCTCTTCGCCAGCATATTGAGTGAAGCGCATCCAGAAGCGTGAGCCTTTACCTTCTATGGATTGCATCCCGTACTTCACCTTCATCAGCCTGGCACAGCGGGCAACCACGGCGAGGCCCAGCCCGTGTCCGGCGCTGTCGATCTTCCAGGCCAGTTCGGGGCGGTAATAAGGGGAGAAGATTTTACCTTTCTCGTCATCAGCGATACCGACACCCGTGTCCCACACTTCCACCAGGCACTCGTCACCGCGCGGTCGGATGGCAACCAGCACGCCGCCCTGCTGCGTGTAGCGAAGGGCATTTTGAATCAGGTTAATCAGCGATTGTCGCACCAGCAGCGGGTCGCCCATCACGTGGATGCGGCGTTTGGGTCGACGGGTGGACAGCCTAAGTGCACGGCTGTTGGCCTCTTCGCGAAACAGCGTGATCACCGAGTCGAGCAGAGCGCCGATGTCCACTTTGGTAGGGGCAGTGAGCACTTTTCCGGATTCAATCTTGCTGAGGTCGAGCAGAGAATTGAACATCAAATGCACCGAGCGAACGCTCTGCTGCAGGTCAAGCAGCTGGGGCGTCAGGCTGTCGTCCCGATTTCGGTGGATAATCGCTTCGATCAGAAAGCCCATGGCGTGTACCGGCTGACGCAGGTCGTGGCTGGCTGTCGTCAGGAACTGATTTTTATCCAGCAGCGCCTGCTCCGCTTCCTCTTTGGCCTGACGAAACTGTTCTGCCAGGCGTGAGCTTTTTTCCTCAAGCAGCGCTTGCTGAATAAAGTACGCGTGCGACGTTAATGCATGGCGGTAAATGGCGAAGCCGTACAGCAGGTTCAGCATCAGCACAATGAATATCAGCTCGTCCAGCCGCCAGATGATGCCGATATTCAATACTCCCCAGGAGGCGAAGAAAAAGCACGTAAAAGTGCTGATGACCGGCGTCAGATGCGTCGCATTGGCGGCGACGATGGCGGCAATACTGATATTAAGGAGCAGGAAAAAGTCAAAGTTCTGCGTCTGCGGAGTAATTAAATAGAGAGATGAAATCCCCAGCCCGTGAATAAAAGCGATCTTATTTATGCGCGGAAGCCAGCGGCGCAGGACGTCCTCTTCATCATGCTCTTTCACTTCGCGCTGGTAGCGTCGGTGCAATATGCGGATTGCCACGGCACATAGCAGGTAAATAATTATCCAGATAATGGTTGGGCCAAGTTCATCGCCCAGCAAATAGATCCAGATGGCAAAAGGAATACCGACAAATGGCACCGCGCTAAAGCTGAACACCAGCCGCAAAAAAGTGTTGTTTAGCAAACGGATCTGCGCGGGAGATGAGATACCATCCTTCTGTAAACTCTGGAAAAACCTCATTCTGATGATTCCCGCTTGCCATGCAGAAGCGTGATGGCTTCGACCCGGCTGTTAACGCCTATCTTTTTCAATATATTGCTGATGTGTTCTTTGACCGTGGGCTCAGAAATTGAAAGCTGCGCGGCGATTCGTTTATTTGGCAGGCCGCGCATAATCATATTTAAAACGTCTATTTGTCGCGGCGTTAAGTTAAATTTACTTAACTTCTCATTATTCGATTCAACAGGAAAATCGTTTCTCTCAGGAAACCAGGTCAGATTATCAAGGAGTGCACAAACGGCCCGTGAGAACATTTCAGGCGGTTCGCTTTTCAATACAAATCCGTGTCCCCCGGAGGCGTGAACTTTCTGCCAGATGTCATTATTGTCATCCCCGCTGACCACCAGGAACCGTACCTGTGGGTAATGTTGTTTTACTTCTTTGAGTAATTTCAGTGCCGTTCCGGACGAAAGCCAAAAATCGCTGACCAGCAAACGCGGCGGGCCATTATCCCTAATTTGACGGTAGCAATCTTCCTCATTCGTCACCACGCTCGCCTGCTTAAACTGGCAATGTGAAATCAGAAAATTAGCGATGCCGCTTGCTACCAATGGATGGTCATCAACGACCAACGCATAATTCTGCCCCAAAGGATCCTCCTTTTACCTTCGCATATCTGAGTGTACAGATGAATTATTATCTACCCACCCTACTTTAGGAGGGTTTTTTCGATTAGGAAAGGGAAATATATTATTCGCTGATTTGGGTAATTGAAAACATAAATACAATCAGTGAAATTAACTGATTGGATATCAAGGATAATTTATGAAAAAACCACTCATCTTTTTAAGCGTTACGTTGATGCTCGCCGGTTGTTCCACGCTAAAAACCGATCAGGCTATTCCACTCCTGCAGGCGGAGACCGCTAAAATGCTGGGGTTGGGCTCATCGGATGAAATAACCGTGACCAATGTTAATGGCGCCCAGCCGGACGCACTGGGAGGGCAAAAACTGTCTTATCGCGCTACGACGGAAAAAGGGCGTATTTTCGATTGCTCATCAATGATGATGCCGGGGATTTTAGGATCCGCCCCGACGCTCAGCGCACCAACCTGTACCCCTGTTGTCACGCATAAATAATTAACGGCAAATGAAAAGGCGTACATAAATAACGCCTTTTATATTTTCTGACGTATCTGAGTTTTCATAAAAACGATTTTCCAGACATCACGCTAATGAGTACGGAGATAGCCCGTGAATAACTCTACATCGCATGCTTTAGCGGTTAAGACGCCGCTTTCCAGACTTTACCTCGCTCTATTTTCCGCGCCACTGTTACTGCTTTCACCTGCCGATTTCGCGCGTGCAGCCGATGCCATTTTTGATGGTGAGGCGCGTATAACCGAAACGCTGGGTTACACCGGAGATGTTTACGTTGGACGTAATCAACCCGGAAACCTGCTGATCGATAATGGCAAAATCACCGCCTATAACATCAACATCGGTCGGCTGTTCGACGGCCAAATTTATGAAAGCGTGGTCACGGTCCGTGGGCCAAACGCTGAGCTTAACGCAGTCAACGATCAGTACGTTCTGCGCGGCGATCTGAATCTTGGCCTCGGCACCCTGCGAGTCGAAGAAGGCGCGCTGGCCAGCGCAAAAGAAATTGTTGTCGGCACCACCCGCGGCTACGACAGTCACCTTATCGCCACTGGCGCCGGCTCTCGCGTGACCAGTAATTTTCTCAGCGTAGGTACCGATCTGGGGGCACGCTCCACGCTGGCGATTGAAGACGGCGCGGCGCTCAGCACCGCCTACGATGGGCGCATCGGCAACGGTACCGGGCCGGGTGAAACCGACACGCTAAGCCCGAAAGCCACCGTCACGGGGAGCGGCTCACAGTGGAACGTTGGCCGTACGTTGACGCTTTATGGCGACCTGGACGTGCTGAACGGTGGTGCGGTTAACGTTGGCGGCGTGCAGGTGGCGGGCGTCTCCGGGGCAGGTAAAACCGCCGAGCTGGTTATTGCGGGCAAAGACTCGCGCTTTACCAGCGGCAGCAGCGTGAGCGTGGGCGATTATGGCAATGGCGTGCTGTCGGTGATTGACGGCGGTTCATTTTCCGCTGGCAGCAATACGCTGATCGTGGGGACCTCGGGTTCCGGCTCGAACCGGGGTGCGCTCATTATCGGCAGCCGCGGCAATATGGACACCGGCACGGGTTTAACTGAGCCAACGCTTGGCACAGCGGGCGGCGCGGGTACTCTCGATGCGAATACGGCAATCAGCCTGCGCGGCGGGCTGTTCGGCAGCTATGTCTACTTCAACCATACCGATGAAAATTACGTCTTCAGCAACAAGATGAGTGGCGAAGGTGAGGTGATCAATACTTCCGGGCAGACAACGCTGAATGGCGATCTTTCATCCCTTCAGGCGAACGTGACCGCGCGCGGTGGCAAAGTCATTATCGCCAGCAACATCAACACCCAACCAGAAGACGATATTTTTGATATTCAGACTCTTAGCGCCGAGAACGGCGGGACGCTGATCCTCAACGCGACGGCGGGATCCGACGTTAGCGACGGGCTGGGCTACAGCAGCGCCGCGTCAATCAAGGCCGGCGGAACGCTGGGAGGGAACGGCACGCTGGGCCAGACCGAGATCCTTTCCGGCGGGCATATCTCGCCAGGGGATGGTGATATCGGCACGCTGACGCTGAAACGTTATCTGAATTTTGTGGGCGAATCTTTCTATGATGTCGATATCGCCGGTGATGGCCGCAGCGACCAGCTGCTGGTCGCAGGCAAAACGACCATCAGCGACCGGGCTCAGGTACAGGTCACTGCGCTGGATCCGCAAACCAGCTACAAAACGGGCCAAAGCTACCGCATTTTAACCTCCGACGGGGGAATTGACGGTCAGTTCGCGGGGGCGGTGTCTAAATCCGCCTTCCTGGACGTGGCGCTCAACCAGAGCACCAACGCCGTCGATCTGACCATCGCGCAGAAAGAGACCGGCGGCGAGAATCCTGGAGGCGAAAACCCGGGAGGTGAAAATCCAGGAGGAGGAAACCCAGGCGGTGAGAACCCGGGCGGTGAGAACCCGGGCGGAGAAAACCCGGGCGGAGAAAACCCTGGCAGTGAGAATCCGGGCAGCGGCAAGCCGGGGATTTTCCAGACCGTCGCCAAAAGCAGCAACCAGTGGAATACCGCCGGTGCGCTCTCCACCCTGACGCAAAGCGGCCCGTCGCTGGCGCTGTATAACTCGCTGCTGGTACTCAGCGCGCCGGAAGCGCGCGAGGCGTTCAACCAGCTGTCCGGTGAAGTTTATCCGTCAATGCAGTCCAACCTGATCGCCGGCAGCACGCAGGTGTTTAACGTCTTAAACCAGCGTATGCAGCGTGCGTTTGATAACGACAGCCTGCCGATACCACCATTAGCGATGTCGCTGGTGCAGCAGCCGGAGCCGCAAAACAATGGCGTCTGGGGCCAGACCTTCAGCTCCTGGAGCCGAAACGACGGCGACGGTAACGTGGGCAAGCTGGACGGCAACACCACCGGCTTCCTGCTGGGAGCAGATCGCAAGCTGGCGGATCATAACGTGCGTGTCGGTGGCTACTTCGGCTACAGCCGCGGTGATTACGACGTCGATAGCCGTCGTTCCTCAACGGATACCGATAACTACCACCTTGGCCTGTATGCGGCGGGTCAACAGGATGCGTTCTCCCTTCGCGGCGCGCTGGGTTACACCTGGCACAAGATCGAAGGCGAGCGCAGCGTTGATTTCAGCGGCTTCTCGGATCGGCTGAAGTCGGATTACGACGCCAACTCGCTGCTGGCGTTCACCGAAGCGGGTTACCGCTTCGGCCAGCCTGATATGAATATCGAGCCGTTCGTCAATTTATCGTACATTCGACTGCATACCGACAGCTTCAGGGAAGACGGCGGTACCGCCGCGCTGAGCGTAAGTAACGAAACGATGAACACCTTCTACTCCACCCTCGGGGTGCGCGGTGTGACCGAGCTGCCAAAGAACGTGAACCTCTACGGTTCGTTGGGCTGGCAGCACGCCTATGGCGATAAGAATACCTCTTCGCGTATGGCGTTTGCGGGCAGCGACGCGTTCATTACTCAGGGGCAGGCCGTGGATGAGGACGTGATGGTGGGTGATATCGGCGTGAGCGTACAGCTGTCGCGTGCTGCGACGCTGGATGTGGGTTATCAGGGGCAATATGGTGCGGATACCCGCGTCAACTCGGTTAACGCTAATCTGCGCTGGTCGTTCTGAATTATTTCCAGTAAAAGAACCCGCCCTTGTGGCGGGTTTTTGCTTTTAAGCTCTCAGGAATTCAGGGATCGTTCCCAACCGCATCCAGCAGTTTGTTTTTAAAGATAAACAAACACGCCTCGTTGAAGTTCTCCGCCCCCAGGCGTTCCGACAGCGCCGTCCGTTTGCGATAGAGGCTCTTCACTGACGTGTTCAGTTCATCGGCAATCGCTTCCATCGACATCCCTGCCCTCAACAACCGCAGCATGATCGCTTCGTGCGTGCCAAGCCGTAAGTTAAGCAGCCATTTAGTGGTCAGACGCCTGCCCTTCATATTGAGCACCAGGTTAAATAACGATGCCATATCCGGCGCCGTAAGCGACGTGTTCATAAACAACTTCATACTGAGTAGATTCTCCTCGCGATGTCGCATATCCAGCATAACGCAGCAGATCGTTTTTTTTGTTCTGGCCGGATGGCGTATCAGGTAATCATATAAACGGAGCGGAGAACGGCTATCAATCAACACAGAATATTCATCTGCACCGTTATCAAATATGTTTCTGTCAATCGAGTCGAGCAGGATAATATCCGGGAAAAATAGCCTCATCCCCCTGACAAGATAGCGATCCTGGGTCACTAACACTATTGAAGTTGCCACTAACCATCCCTTTTAGATTAAAGCAAGAACGCACCTTCAGAAAGAAGGCCGCCTTCGTTTTATAGCGCTGTAATATTAACGACAATATGTATTCTGGCGTTGAACATCCCTCAATACAGACATTGATGAGTAAGACTTCCTGTAGACTTTCATTCAATGGCTGGCGTTAATTATAAATAAAAAACAATCGCAGAAAAGTCACTTCGCTGAACATTAAGACTTTTTGTCATGAAACTTCCCAAACATGCACCAGAAAGTACTTTAATTGCTACAATAAAACCTCGCCGGGAATATAAACAAACTCAAAAAGACATAAACAAAACACATCAATATCAAAGAGTTACAAATACACATTCAATTCAAAATAATCACAAAAGACATCTCATTCCAGAATTATCCCAAAACTACCCCTCTGCTTTTCCCCATATTTATCCGGCAACATATCAGGTGTACATTACCTTCCACCCAGTTCCCAAAGAGGAGGTTCCATAATTACCTTAAAGTAAGTACCCCATAACGTTACTGCATTCAGATTTAATGTTCTCATTTATGGCCTTTAACGCAGAGTTAAAAGGCGGCCGTGTTATGCAATGGATTCATGATAAACAAATGGCAAATAGATATGGAAAGATCGCTTCGCTTCAATACGTTATTCTTTTATCGCGCTCCAGGATTATTGTTTCTGCTATTTCTGTTTCCTGTTCTCGTTCAGGCAACGGAATCCGTTTATGAGCAACAGATTCAACAGGCACGTAACGGTAATTACACGCCGTTTCTCAATTATCTTCAGCGGTATCAGCAACAGCATGCTCTGACGCCCGAGCAAGTGGCGGACTGGTTACAGGTGGCTGCGTGGGCAGGTCGTAATGACGAGGTGATTCAGCTCTGGCAGCGCTATGGCATTTATATGCCGCTGCCCGCTCGCGGCGTTGCGGCTGTCGCGCAGGCCAGAAGAGATCAAAAAGCGTGGCAGCCTGCCTTATCGCTGTGGAAAGAGGCGCTTAGCCTTGCGCCACATAATGACGATTATCGTATCGGCTATATCAAAACCCTGGCCGATGCCCGCATGGATACGCTCGCTCTTCAGGAAGCCCGCCAGCTGGTGATGGAGGATCCCTCTCCGGCGCATCTTCAGACGCTCTCGTACGTCTGGTTACGCCAGGGAAAAAGCTGGGATCGGCTTTTAGCGGACACGCGCGCGCTGACCCTCGCGCCGGAGAATAACGCGCTCCTTAGCGAGTTGATTGACGCGCTAACGGATAACCGGGTGAGTACTCCCGCGCTGATGCTGTCACAAAGGGTAACGCTGACCCCCGCGCAGCGCCGCCGTCTGGAGCTTAATGCCGCCGCAGAATGGGTTCGCCTTGCCGACGTGCCTGGCAGAACGGAAAAGGAGCGCCTGCAGCTGGCGCAAACGGCACTGAATCGTTACGACGCCCTGCTCTCACGCTGGCAACACGAACCGCAGGCAGCGGAAGACATCATCCTCGCCCGTATCGACAGGCTGGGTGCGCTGTACGCGCATGGCGATTACCCGCAGGTCATCCGTGAATATCAGGCGCTGACGGAGGCGCAGCATTCGGTGCCGGGCTGGGCCATCGGCTGGGCGATCTCCGCGTATCTGCAGGAGAAAAACGCCACTGCCGCCTTCTCGCTGCTGCAACGCTATCCGCAATACGCCGCCGATCCGCAGGACGAGGAGCATGCGCTTTTCTACGCCTGGCTGGACACGGGGCAGTATCAGGCCGCTCGCCAGTACGTAGAGCGCCAGACCCGCAGCGTTCCGTGGATCCGCTACGATTTCGGCTCGCCCACTCCGCAGCCCAACGATCGGTGGCTTACCGGGCAGTCGCTCAAATTTAACTATTTGCTCTCAACCAACGCCCTGCCGGATGCGGATAAGCTGGCGCACCGTCTGGCCACAACGGCGCCGGGCAATCAGGGGCTGCAGATTGACTATGCCACCCTGCTTCAGGCGCGGGGCCAGCCGCGCGCGGCCGAGCAAACGTTAAAAAGGGCGGAGGCGCTGGAGCCATCTAATCTGGAGCTGGAACAGCAGCAGGCTTACGTCGCCATGGATCTGCAGGAGTGGCACCAGATGGATTTACTGGTCGACGACGTGCTTGCCCGCGCGCCCGTTGCTCGCAGCGCCAGGCGTCTGGACAGGCTCAGAACGGTGCATCACATGTCCGAGCTGCGCCTTAACGCGAGCAAGGGCTTGCACTCCGATAACCCCATCAGCGGGACGCACGACCTGAACGGGGATGCCACGCTCTATGGTCCACCGGTAGCGGATAGCTGGCGGCTGTTTGCGGGTACCCGCTATGCGCAAGGTAATTTCGATGAAGGCAAAGGCACCAGCCGTCACCTCCTGGGCGGCGTCGAGTGGCGTCCTCGCGACCTTCAGCTCGAAGCCGAGGTATCCAGCAACCGCTATCACGGTGAAAACAAGCCAGGTGCTCGCCTCTCAACCATGTACTTTCTAAATGATAACTGGCAGGTCAGCGGCAGCCTTGAACGCTTATCCCGCACCGCGCCGCTACGGGCATTACGCAACGGGATTAGCGCCAACCGGGGTGAAGGCGGGATCCGCTGGTATCAAAACGAGCGCCGTGAGTACCAGTTCAGCGCCGCCGTCAGCCGCTTCTCAGACCATAATCGCCGACAGGAATACACCCTTACGGGTAAGGAGCGTCTCTGGCAGACCCCGACCCTGACGCTGGATCTTGAACCGGGGATCGCCGCCAGTAAAAACAGCCTGCGGGACACGCTCTATTACAACCCGGCGCGGGATCTGTCCGTGACGGCCGCCCTGTCCGTGGACCATGAGATGTACCGCCATTACGACACCCTCTGGAGCCAGCAGTTGGTAGCGGGAGGCGGCAGCTACTGGCAGAAAAACCAGTCCGTTGGCGCCATCGCCCTGCTGGGCTACGGGCAACGCGTCCAGTGGAATAACGTCATTGATACCGGCGTGATGCTGAACTGGGATAAACGCCCTTACGACGGCAAACGCGAGAGCAACCTCTCCGTCACGCTTGACGCGACTTTACGCTTTTAAGGATGAATATGCTGAACACACGTTTTTCCGTGAGCCTGATCCTCATCGGCTGGCTCTGCCTCAGCGCGAGCGTCTGGGCGCAGGCGATCTCGTTCGTTGCGCCCAGCGAGCGGCCGCAGCCGGAGGCGAGCAAACCCTGGCCGCAGAACCAGTTTCTGGTGCTGGCCTACCACGACGTCGAAGACGATGCCGCCGATCAGCGCTACCTCTCCGTGCGCACCAGCGCGCTAAACGAGCAGATTAGCTGGCTTCTGCACAACGGCTATCACGCCATCAGCGTGCAGGACATTCTGGACGCGCATGACGGCAAAAAATCGCTGCCGCCGAAAGCCGTTCTGCTTAGCTTTGACGACGGCTACAGCAGCTTCTACACCCGCGTCTGGCCGCTGCTTAAGGCCTGGAACGTGCCTGCGCTCTGGGCGCCGGTGGGCAGTTGGGTGGATACGCCAGCAAACCAGAAGGTGAACTTTGGCGGCCTGATGACGCCCCGGGATCGCTTCGCAACCTGGGACATGGTGCGCGAGCTCAGCCAGTCTCCGCTGGTTGAGATCGGATCGCATACCTGGGCCTCGCATTACGGCATCGTCGCCAACCCGCAGGGCAGCCGCGAACCGGCCATCGCCAACCGCTTTTATGATAAAGCGACGGGGCGCTATGAAACTGACCAGCAGCTCAGCCAGCGGATCGGCGATGACGTCCGCAAGGTGACGGAGAAAATCGCGCAGGTGACGGGCAAAGCGCCGCGCGCCTGGGTCTGGCCTTACGGTGCCGCCAGCGGTACGTCGCTCGCCATCGCCAGGCAGCAGGGCTACCGGCTGGCCTTTACTCTGGAGGACGGTCTGGGTGACGTGCGCAATCTCGGTAGCATTCCCCGTTTGCTGATCGCCGGCAACCCCTCGCTCAAAGCGTTTGCCAGTTCGGTCAGCCGGGTTCAGGAGCTCGATCCCGTGCGCGTGATGCACGTCGATCTCGACTACGTTTACGATCCCGATCCGGCTCAGCAGACCCAAAACATCAACAGGCTGATCCAGCGGGTCTACGACATGAAAATCAGCCACGTCTTCCTGCAGGCGTTTGCCGACCCGCAGGGCGACGGCAGGATCAGGGCGCTCTATTTCCCCAACCGCCGGCTTCCGGTCCGGGCCGATCTCTTTAACTTCGTATCCTGGCAGCTGCAAACCCGCGCGGGGGTGAAGGTCTACGCGTGGATGCCGGTGCTCTCGTTCGATCTCGATCCTGCCCTGCCGCGCGTGCAGCGCCGGGACGATCGAACCGGCCAGCTGCGCGAGGCCAATGAGCCCTACATCAGGCTTTCACCGTGGGACCCGCAGGTTCGCCTGCAGGTGACGGAAATCTATGAAGATCTGGCCCGCCATGCCAGCTTCAACGGGATCCTGTTCCATGACGATGCGGTACTGACGGACGTTGACGCTGCCGGGCAGGACACGACGCGCCAGAAAAGCCGGAGGCTTATCGGATTTACCCGCGCTCTGAGCCAGGCGGTGAAGTACATCCGCGGCCCGCAGATAAAAACCGCGCGCAATATGTTCGTCCTTCCCATTCTGCAGCCCGAAAGCGAAGCGTGGTTTGCGCAGAATCTCGATGATTTTCTGGCGGCCTATGACTGGACGGTGCCCATGGCAATGCCGCTGATGGAGTCCGTTCCGGCGAACGAGAGCAATGCCTGGCTGACGCGTTTGATCAAGGCCGTCGCCGCGCGGCCCGGCGCGCTGGATAAAACCATTTTCGAGCTGCAGGCCAGAGACTGGGAGCAGAAGCCGCAGCGCGCCGTCTCCGACAGTCAGCTTGCGGCGTGGATGCGCGTCCTCCAGCTGAACGGCATCAAAAACTACGGCTACTACCCTGACGATTTCATCAATAACCAGCCTGATATCTCGCGCATCAGGCCCGTCTTTTCTTCCTACTGGTACCCTGACAATGACTGATCGCATAATCGCCTTTTCAATTTTGTGTCTGGTATTCGGGCTGCCGTTAGGGGTGGCCGCCCTCTTTACCGGCGAGCTGATTCTGGATTTTGTCTTCTTCTGGCCGCTGTTTATGTCCGTGCTCTGGGTCACCGGCGGCCTCTATTTCTGGTTTCAGCTTGAACGCCGATGGTCGTGGGATAAAGACACGCCCGCCCCGACGCTCGCCGGCGAGCCGCTCATCTCAATTCTGATCCCCTGCTTCAATGAGGAAAGAAACGCCAGAGAGACCATCAGCGCCGCGCTGGCTCAGCGATACGAGAATATTGAAGTGATCGCCATCAACGACGGCTCGTCTGATAACACCGCGCAGGTGCTGCAGCAGCTGGCGCTGGAGCAGCCGCGCCTGCGAGTGATTAACCTCGCGGAGAACCAGGGAAAAGCGGTGGCGCTCAAAGCCGGGGCGGCGGCGGCCCGGGGCGATCTGCTGGTCTGCATTGACGGCGACGCCCTGCTCGACCGCGACACCGCGGCCTATCTGGTCGCGCCGCTGATTCAGTATCCCCACGTCGGGGCGGTTACCGGGAACCCGCGCATTCGCACGCGCTCCACGCTGATTGGCCGCATTCAGGTTGGCGAGTTTTCGTCCATCATTGGGCTCATCAAGCGGACGCAGCGGATCTATGGTCGGGTCTTTACCGTCTCCGGCGTCATCGCCGCCTTTCGCCGACAGGCGCTGGCGGACGTCGGGTACTGGAGCCCGGACATGATCACCGAAGACATCGACATCAGCTGGAAGCTCCAGCTGCGCCACTGGGATATCTTTTTCGAGCCGCGGGCGCTGTGCTGGATCCTGATGCCGGAGACGCTGAAGGGCCTGTGGAAACAGCGTCTGCGCTGGGCACAGGGCGGCGCGGAGGTATTTCTGGTGAACCTGCGCAAGATGGTGCGCTGGGAGCATCACCGCATGTGGCCCCTGTTTCTGGAGTACGCGCTGTCAACGCTGTGGGCCTTCGCGTATGCGATAACGGTGCTGCTGTACATCATCAGCCACGTCGCGCCCATTCCCGCCAGGCTGACTGTTGAAACCCTGTTTCCCCCGGCGTTTACCGGGCTGCTGCTGGGCGTGATGTGCCTGCTGCAGTTCCTGGTCAGCTTGTACATCGAGCGGCGCTATGAGCGCAAGGTGGCAAGCTCGCTTTTCTGGGTGATTTGGTTCCCGATGGTCTACTGGATGATTGGTTTGTTCACCACCCTCGTCGCATTTCCAAAAGTCATGCTTAAACGTCAGCGCGCCCGCGCGCGCTGGATCAGTCCGGACAGGGGAAAAGGAAGCCTTCAATGAATGAAAATACCTTAATTTTGACTGAACATAGGTTGCTGCCACGACTTTTTGATGCCGCGTTAACCGTGGTGGCGTGGGGCGGGTTTCTGTTCTTCCTGTATGCCAGGCTGTGGATGCAGTTAACCGAGGAGAGCGACCACCGGTGGAGCGTGATTATTGCCTCCTTTAATACGGTGTTGATCTATTTGCTGTTCGCCGCGCTCAACGGCTGGCTGCTGATTTTGTGGTATCAGTACAACCGCCGCCGCGCGAACGTAAGACGACGTCAGCCGGGCTTGTTGCATCATGACGAACTTGCCCGCAGCTTTAACGTCTCACCGCAGCTCATCTCGGAGATGAGCCAGCACAACCTGCTGACGGTTTATCATGACCAGATTGGACGCATCATCGAATTGAAAACCAGCGCGCAGCAGGACGAGGAAGCGCAGTAACAAAAAGCCCCCACAGAGAATACCCTGCGGGGGCTTTTTTAGCGCAGATGCACGTTACTTATCCTTCAGTACAATCAGCGGCTCGATATCGCTCTCTTTTTTCACCACCAGCGAGTCATCACCGCGCAGGCAGGTACCGCCGTAATTTCCGCCCACGGTAAAGGTACAGACCTGTATGTACTTGCCGTCGACGTTTGGCAGGCACCAGAGCTGCTGGTAGATATTTTTGCGGTCAACAAACTTGCCGCTGGATTTATCCAGCAGTTCGTCCTGGGCGCTGATGAGATCGATATTGCTGCCGCAGCGTCCGGCAATCGGCTTGACGGCGTATCCGGTCTGCTTCAGCAGGTCGTTCACCTCAAAATCAGTGTCAAGCAGGTAACGGTGGTTCGGGAACAGCTGCCACAGTACCGGAAGAATCGCCTTGTTGCCGGGAATAACGGTCCACAGCGGTTCAAAGACCAGCACTTCCGGGCGCAGCAGAACATCAATCAGGCGCACTTCGCCCTCAGGATGCCCGGTGCGGATCGGCACTGCGGCGTATTCGGTTTCGCTTACCTCGCGGATCTGCTCTATCGCCGTCTCCCACGCCCAGGTTTTCCACACGCAGTTGACGTGGCGACCCTCGTCGTCAATCAGCTGCCCGGCAGCATCCCAGCTCAGGGCGCCAAGCCCGTGCAGAATTTTGGTTTCAAACCCGGCCTGCATCAGCGAGCGCTGGATAAAGAGCGCGTGATAGTCCTCTTCGACATCGTTGTCCTGCATGATGTGAACGAACGGCCGCGCGTGGCTGTGCTTCCATGCGCCGGTCAGCTCTTCCAGCAGGCCTTCTGCCGGGTTATGCCCGTTGCCGCGATAGCCGTTTTTCACCCACTCCTCAAGGATAAGCCCGCCCTCGGTATGGCAGGAGGCGGAGTCGGCGTTGTACTCGTAGACCTTAATCCCGCGCTCATCCATGCAGAAATCCATACGACCGGTGATCATATGGTGGCGACGCCACTGCCAGGAGAGGCGCAGGCGCGGCCAGAGGATTTTCGGGATGTCGAAAAGCGCCAGCAGATTGTCGTCTTTCAGCACCTTGTCCGTCGCGTGCAGGTACATCAGGTGCAGTTCGTTGGTGGCCTTGATCAGCTCCTGCTCGGCACTTTCGGTAATGGTGAAGTACTGGCAGGGATCTTTGTTGATCACGTGGCCGTTGGCGCGGACATACGCCTGCTGCAGCGCGTCATTTTCGTTTAGCCATTTTCCGTCGAACTGACGTGTGTTTTTCAGCCGCGCGCCGCGGATTTTCAGCAGTTCACCGTCCGGTTCAGGCTGGGTAATGCTGTGCTCCGTGTCGTCCGTCTGGATCATCCAGCCGAGAATTTCGGTATCGCTGAAGGTGTCATGAAGGGTATAGCAGCCATTCTCCACGGTCATGCGCAGCTCGCGCGTCCACTGCTGCCCGAGCGGCAGCGGCGAGTGAATAACGTTCTGCTCCGCAATACGCACCTTATCGTCCAGAAGCTGGGTGATCACCGCCACGTGGCCGGTGTCATGAAACTCGCCGCCTTTTTGCCAGATAAGCAGCGCCCCGGCGCGCGGCGCGCGCTTCGAGCCGTTGGCAAAAGCCTGAAGGGGCAGAATGTTATCGTTCACCACCTGGCGCAAAAAGCGCAGGGAGAAGATCTCCCACGCCATGCCGACATCGGTAAACACGAAGCCATAGTTGAGGAACAGGAAACGGCGGGCGAACTCAACGCACTGCCACTTGTGGCCCATGTATTCGTTGCCGATATAGCTGCGGAAATCCGCGTCTTCCGGGTATTTTCGCGGATCCAGACTGCCGTAATTCGATGAGTAAATCGCCACGCCACCCGGCGCATAACCTAACAACGTCCCGAATGGCGCATCACTGCTTAACTTTCCTTTACGCATGTATCCAACCTAAAACAGGCAGGCGGCAATTTTTTATGGGTTGTCGTCGTCTGCACGTTGTAATTAACCTGACAGAGGAGCGTTTATCATACACCTGCGCGACGCGTGAATAACATTTAAAACAGCCAGCATGCCGCGAAATGCCCTGGCGCAATCTCCTGCATCGCAGGCTCCTGCGTCTGGCAAACCGGCATGGCGTGCGGGCAGCGGCTGCAGAACTTACAGCCCGGCAGCGCGGACGTGGGGCCTGGAATGTCGCCGCGCAGGGTGGCGTCTTCGAGATTGCGGATGCGCGGATCGGGCTGGGGAACCGCCGCCAGCAGCGCGCGGGTGTAAGGGTGTGCCGGGCGCTGATACAGTTCATTCGCCGGGGCCACCTCTACCAGTTTGCCGAGATACATCACCCCAATGCGGCTGGAGATATGGCGCACCATCGAGAGATCGTGGGCGATAAACAGATAGGTTAGACCCAACTCCTGCTGCAGGTCCTGCAAAATATTCACCACCTGCGCCTGCACCGATACGTCCAGCGCCGAGAGCGGCTCATCGCACAGCACAAATTCAGGATGCACGGACAACGCGCGGGCAATACTGATGCGCTGACGCTGCCCGCCGCTGAACTCATGCGGAAACCGCTCAAGGTGTTCGTGCTTCAATCCCACTTTGTAGAGCAGCGTTTCCGTACGTTCTCGCTGTTCTTCGCGGCTGTAGCCGTGGATCTGCATCGGTTCGGCCACCAGCTGTCGCACCGTCATACCGGGGTTGAGCGAGGAGTAAGGATCCTGAAAAATTGCCTGCATCCGCTTACGCAGCGGCTTGAGCTCTCTTTCGCGGGCGTGGGCGATTGCCTGTCCGGCAAAGTGGATCTCGCCCGCGGTGATATCGAAAAGGCGCAGTATGGCGCGCCCGAGGGTGGATTTTCCGCAGCCGGACTCCCCCACCAGGCCAAACGTCTCGCCGGGCTGGATATCAAAGCTCACGCCATCAACCGCCTTCACGGCCACGCCTTTACGCAGCAAACCGCCGTTGAGCGGATAGTGCTTGCGCAGATCGCGCACGCTCACTAATGGCGCCTGTTGTTCACTCATGCCTGAATCTCCTCGGCCCATAGCCAGCAGGCGGCGCGATGGCCCTCTCCGGCGGTGTAAAATACGGGTTGCCGTTCACACTGGGGCATGCGCTTCGGGCAGCGTTCCGCAAATGGACAGCCCGGCGGCGGGTTAAGCAGGCCGGGCGGCGAACCTTCAATGGGCGATAAACGTTGATTCACCTCATCCGGGCGCGGCAGCGAGGCCAGCAGACCCTGGGTGTAAGGATGCGCAGGGCGATAAAAAATGTCCTCCACGCTCCCCTCCTCCATCACCAGCCCGCCGTACATCACCACCACGCGGCTGCAGACCTGCGCCACCACGCCGAGATCGTGGGTGATCAGCAGAATCGCGGTCCGGGTCTGCTGTTGCAGACTTTTCAGCAGGCGCAGGATCTGCGCCTGAATGGTCACGTCCAGCGCGGTGGTCGGCTCATCGGCAATAAGAAGCTTCGGATTGCAGGAGAGCGCAATAGCGATCATCACGCGCTGGCGCATTCCACCGCTGAACTCGTGGGGATACTGGTCGTATCGGCGTTCCGCTTCAGCAATGCCCACCTGATCCAGCATGGCTATTGCTGCCGCTTTGGCCGCTTTTTTCGACAGTTTTTTATTTCGCACCAGGATCTCAGACATCTGCTTGCCGATAGTGAGCACCGGGTTCAGGGCGGTCATCGGATCCTGAAAAATCATCGCGATCTCGTTGCCGCGAATGGCGCGCATCTGCGCGGGCGTTTTCTGCGCCAGGTCCTCATTCTGGAAGCGAATGCTGCCGCCGGTTATCCGTCCGTTGCTCCCCAGAAGCTGGATAATCGACTTACAGGTGACGCTTTTCCCGCAGCCCGACTCGCCGACAATACCGACGAGTTCCCCCGGCTGCACCTGAAAGCTCACGCCACGCACCGCCTGAACCTCGCCCTCGCGGGTGCGGAACGTGGTTTGCAGGTTCTCAAGCGCTAATAAGTTACTCATCGCGATTTGCTCCCGGCTCAAAGGCGGTACGGAACACATCGCCCAGCACGTTAAAGCTGAACACCGTCAGCAGGATCAGAATGCCGGGGAACATCGCCAGCCACGACGCTTCGCCAATATAAGACTGGGCGTTGTTAAGCATGCTTCCCCACGACGCCGCCGGTGCCTGCACGCCCAGCCCTAAGAAGCTAAGCGTCGACTCCATCAGAATGGCCGAGGCGATATTCAGCGTGGCGGCCACGATAATGGTCGGCAGCACGCCGGGAATGATGTGGCGCACGATAATACGCAGCGGATGCGCTCCCGACGCGCGGGCATAAAGCACGTACTCGCGCTCTTTCACCGATAGGGTTTCAGCGCGCACCAGTCGCGACATGTTCATCCACGTCAGCAGGCTGATGATGAGAATGATGTTATCCACGCCCGGCTTGAGGTAAGCATTCACCACCAGCAGCAGGAAGAAGGCCGGTATGGCCATCAGGATATCCACGGCGCGCATCATCAGGTTATCCAGCCAGCCGCCAAAATAGCCGCTCACCGTTCCTACCACCGTGCCGATAAGCGTGGAAAAGAGCATGGCGAGAAAACCGACCATCAGGGAGATCTGGCCGCCGTACAGCGCGCGGGTAAAGTAGTCGCGCCCGTACTCGTCGGTGCCGAACCAGTGCGCGGCATCCGGCGGCAACGTGCGCGCGCCGAGCGCCATCCGATCCGGATCGTACGGACTTAACCCCGCACAGAGCGCGGCGACAACGAAAATAAAAAGCACAAACAGGGAGAACTGCGCCGGACGGTTGCGGCGCAGCTGGTGACGAACCTGCTGCCAGCGTCTGCTCATCCGGGTTACCTCAGCGTACGAATGCGGGGATCGGCGAAACGATAAAGCAGATCGGCGATCAGGTTGCCGACGATCAGCATCATCGACGAAAGCATGATGATCGCCATGATCAGCGGGTAGTCCAGCGAGGCGATCGACTGGATCCCGAGCAGCCCCATCCCCGGCCACGAGAAAACGCTTTCCGTCACATAGGCCCCCACAATCAGCTCACCGAACGACAATCCGAACAGGGTAATCACCGGCAGCAGCACGTTTTTCAGCACGTGGCGGAACAGAATGCTGGAACGCGTGGCGCCGTAGGCAAGCTGGGTCTGCACGTAGTCGGCGGAGAGCTGCGAGATGGTGTTAGAGCGGATGTAGCGCACGTAGCTGGAGAGGTTATAGAACGTGAGCGCAATACACGGCAGCACGCCGTGGCGCAGCAGATCCAGCCCGTTATCCTCCATGCCGATGGTGCGCATCCCCATGCTGGGGAACCAGTTAAGCTGCACGGCAAAAACGGTGATGAGCAAAATGCCGAACCAGAAAATCGGTACCGAGATGCCGATATAGGCAAACAGGTTCAACAGGTGATCCAGCCAGCGGTGCTTAAATGCCCCCGCCAGCAGCCCCAGCGGGATCGCCAGCACGATAGCCATCAGCAGCGACGCCCCCATCAGCCCCAGCGTGGCCGGAATGCGTTCGCCGATCATCTCCAGCACCGGGCGGTGGTAAATCAACGAATAGCCGAGATCGCCCTGCAGGACGCTTTTCAGCCACAAGACGTACTGCGTGACCAGCGGCTTATCCAGCCCCAGGCTCTGGCGAATTCGCTCAATATCTTCCGGCGCCATACGCGGCGTGATGTACGCGGCCACGGGGTCGCCGGGCGCGAGCTTGACCAGCAAAAACGCCACCAGCGAAATAAAGAAAAGCATCGGCAGCAGCTGCAGCAGCCGACGCGTGAGGAGTGTGTTCACGACGTGCCCTTAAAAGGCCCCGATCTTACGACCGGGGCAACAGCCTATTTTTGATAAATTTTTGACAGATCCTGGAACAGATAAACCGGCTTCGGCTCCGCTTCCTTCGTGCCGCCGAAGCGTTTATCCACGGCGACGGTCGCATTGGTGTAGGCGATCGGGTAGTAGGTCATCTCGTTCGCCACGGTCTGCTGAATTTGCTTGTAGATATCGGCACGTTTCGCGGCGTCGGTTTCCACGGCACCTTTATCCCACAGGGCATCAAACTGCGGATTTTTGTAGTGCGCGTAGTTATAGGCTTCGTTGCTCATGAATAGCGATTTGTAACCGTCCGGCTCTGCTCCCATAATGTAGCCGCCCAGGTTCAGTTCCCACGCGGTGTTGTTCATATCAAGACTGCGCTGAGACATGGCGTTGGAGTCCAGCGGCATCAGCTCAACGTTCACCCCAATGCCCTTCAGCGCCTGCTGAATGTAGAGCGCCATGCTCTCCTGGGTTTTGTTGGTGTTCACATACGCCAGGCGTAGCTTGAGATTATCCGGCGCGCCGGACGTCTTCAGCAGGTCTTTGGCTTTTTGCAGATCGAATTTGTACTGTTCAACGTCATCCGTCTTGTAAAGCGTATCTGGCGTCAGGAACGAGGTTGCCGGTTTAGCGTAGTCCAGCGAGGTAAACGCGGTCTGGGTTAGCTCGTCTTTGTTGATGGCGTACGCGATGGCCTGACGCAGCGCTTTGCTCTTCATCACCGCCACGTTCTGGTTGAACGTCATATAGGCCAGACGGCCTTCCGGATAGACCACGAAGTCAAATTTCCCGGTATTTTTCAGGCGGTTCACATCCTGCGGGTCAACCATCTTGAGGTTGATTTCACCGTTTTGCAGCGCCAGGTTGGCGGCGTTGCTGTCTTTGGCGAAACGGTAGGTGACGGAATCGAGCTTCGGTTTGCCGTTCCAGTAATCGTCGAAGCGCGTAAGGGCGTAATACTGACCGGCGCGATACTCTTTAAATTTGAACGGCCCGGAACCGACCGGCGCATCGTTTTTGGTGCTCTTTTCCAGGTCGCCTTCACCGGCGAACACGTGCTGCGGGATCGGGTAGATCTGCACCAGGGTGCCGGTAAAGGCCGCGCTGACCTGCGGTAAGGTGAACTTAACGGTGCGCTCATCAACCTTGCTCACTTCAACAGGCTTGCCGCCGTAGGTAAACATGCTGCGGAAGAAGCTGTGCTGTTTGGCATCCAGCAGCTTATTGAAGGTGAAGACCACGTCGTCCGCCGTCAGCGGCTGGCCGTCCTGCCATTTTAGGTTGGGTTTTAGCGTCAGGGTATAGCTCAGGTTGTCGGCAGAAGGCGTCAGGCTTTCCGCCAGGCCCCACTCAATGTTGCCGTTATTAAAGCTGTACAGCGGGGCATAAAGCGCCTGCATGATGGTTAATGTTGTGCGGTCGCTGGCGTAGAGCGGATTAACAGCTAACGGGTCGCCGGAGGTAATCCCGATAATGAGCGAACCGCCCTCTTTTGGCGCGTCGCTTTTTGCCGCCGCGGCCGAATTTGTCTCTTTATTTTTCGCATCATCACAGCCCGCCAGGCCTAACGCGAGCGAAACGACCACTGCCGATAACAGAAGCTTGCGCATCTCACTAACTCCTTGCCTTATAAAGTGTTTATTACTGCATCTTTTATTTATGTTGAAGCATCATATTCAGCTTTAGCGGTTTACGCATTAATTATGAAAATGCGATTTTCGATTAAGCTTATGCCGGATTTGATATATATAAGCAGCAGAAGGAATAGCGGTTAATTGCTTGCGCTCACAACGTTAAACGCTTCACAAATCTCCTGCTACACTGCCTCAACACATCACTAAAAAGGCAGGCCAACATGTCAGACAACACGTATCAGCCACCCAAAGTGTGGGAATGGAAAAAGAACGGCGGCGGCGCGTTCGCCAACATCAACCGTCCAATTTCCGGCGCAACGCATGAGAAAGATCTTCCTGTCGGCTCTCACCCGCTGCAGCTCTACTCGCTGGGCACACCGAACGGCCAGAAGGTGACGATCATGCTCGAAGAGCTGCTGGCGCTGGGCGTGACGGGCGCGGAATACGATGCGTGGTTGATCCGCATCGGCGAGGGCGACCAGTTCTCCAGCGGGTTTGTAGACGTGAACCCGAACTCGAAAATACCGGCGCTGCGTGACCACTCCACGAACCCGCCAACGCGCGTATTTGAATCCGGCAATATCCTGCTCTATCTGGCGGAGAAATTCGGCCACTTCCTGCCGAAAGATCCGGCGGGACGCACCGAGACGCTGAACTGGCTGTTTTGGCTCCAGGGCGCGGCACCGTTCCTCGGCGGCGGCTTTGGCCACTTCTACAACTATGCGCCGGTAAAAATCGAGTACGCGATTGACCGCTTCACCATGGAAGCTAAGCGCCTGTTCGACGTGCTGGATAAACAGCTGGCGCGCGGTCGCTACGTGGCAGGTGAGGAGTACACCATCGCGGATATGGCGATTTGGCCATGGTTCGGCTGCGTGGCGCTGGGCAGCGTCTATAACGCCGCCGAGTTTCTGGACGCGGAGAAGTACACCAACGTCCAGCGCTGGGCGAAGGACGTGGCGAACCGCCATGCGGTTAAGCGCGGTCGCATCGTTAACCGCACCAGCGGCGAGCTGAACGAGCAGCTCCACGAACGCCACGCGGCGAGCGACTTCGATACCAATACGGAAGACAAGCGTCAGGCGTAACGTTCCGCCGGGCGGCTCCCCGCCCGGCAGCCGCGATCCTTGCCCAGGGCATGATTAGCCTAAAGGTTGAGTGGCTATTGCTGGCACTATCTGGACGTTTTTCTCACCTCAGAATGAGAAACGCCGTATCAACTGACAGCAGTCACAAAGGATCTGTTATGAAACTTATTAAAACAACGCTGGTTATCAGCGCCCTCATTTTTTCCACCTCGGGAATGGCCATCGACAAAACCGCCGCCGGCGCGGTAGCAGGTGCTGCTATTGGCGCAGCCACGGGCAAAGATCTGAAATCAACCGTGGGCGGTGCCGTGGTTGGCGCAGGCACGGGTGCAATGTTCAAAAACGGCGAAAAAGGCAAAGACGCACGTAAGGGCGGTGCCGTGGGGGCCGTCGTTGGCGCGGGCGCGGCTGCGGTGACGGGCAATAGCGTGCTGAAAGGCGCGGCCGTGGGTGCCGGCACGGGCGCGCTGATCGGTGAAGCGACGCACTAACAGCATCGGGAAAAGAAAGAAGTAAGGCCGCATCAGGCGGCCTGTTGTGTTATGCCGTCAGGCGGAACTTCTGCACCGAGCGTTGAAGCTCTTCGGTCTGGCGCTCCAGCGCCGCGGCTGCCGCGGAAACCTCTTCGACCAACGAGGCGTTCTGCTGGGTGACGCCGTCCATCTGCGTAATGGCAATCCCGACCTGCGAAATGCCCTTACTTTGCTCCTCAGAAGCCGACGCGATTTGCTTCATAATGGTCGTCACCTCCGTCACGTCGCGCAAAATCGCATCCATGGTGGTGCCGGTGTCGCTCACCAGCTGCGCACCCTGCTCTACGCGGGTCACGGAATCGGTAATCAGACCCTCAATTTCTTTTGCCGCATTGGCGCTGCGGCTTGCCAGGTTGCGGACTTCACCCGCCACTACGGCGAATCCACGCCCCTGCTCGCCCGCGCGCGCCGCTTCTACGGCCGCATTGAGCGCCAGAATATTGGTCTGGAAGGCAATGCTGTTGATGACGTTGGTGATTTCAGCAATTTTCTTCGAGCTTTCCGAAATACCGCTCATGGTGGTGACCACCTCTTCCACCAGCGAGCCGCCGCGGCTGGCGGTGGTTGAGGCCACATCGGCAAGCTGGCTGGCCTGACGCGCGCTTTCGGCGTTCAGCTTCACGGTAGCGGTCAGCTGTTCCATGCTGGCAGCCGTCTCTTCCAGCGCGGCAGCCTGCTCTTCGGTACGGGAAGAGAGATCGTTGTTGCCGCTGGAGATCTCCGTCGCGCCGCGCCAGATATTCTCACTGCCGGAGCGAATGGTGCTGACCGCTTCACGCAGGCTGTCCTGCATGGCGCTCAGCAGCGGCACCAGCTGTCCCACGCAGTTGCGGCCGAAAGGCGCAATGGGCTGGCTGAGATCGCCCTGGGCAATCTGGCGGAACTGCTGGCGAATGCGCTCCAGCGGTTTGACCAGCATCGCCACCAGGTAGCGGTCGGTAAAGAGCAGGATCAGCAGGCCGATAATGGTGGCGACGATAATAACCGTGCGGGTCATGCTGGTCAGGCCGTCGACCACCATGCGGGTGCTGTCGAGCGTCTTCGCGGCGGCATTATTGAACTTCTCGGCGGCGGCACCGAACGCACGGCTTAGCGGCGGCGTGACGTTGTTGGCCTGCTGGCGGTAGCCGTCCAGGGTCGCCTGCTTCGCCTGCTCCATTTGCGGCGTCACGCCCTGTTCAAGCAGCGCCTGCCAGGCACCGATCACCTGCGCAGAGACCTGCTCATCCATTGGGCCAGGCGAGATCGCCTTCATTTCGGCCAGTTTCTTACCCATGTTGTCCAGCGCCTGTTGGGCAGAGGACAAATCCGGCGTGCCGCCAGCGGCTTTGACCTCCATGGCGCGGCTCAGACGGGTCACAAAGCGGAAATACTGATCGTTGCCCTGGCTGAGCACCATCATCTGTTTGACCAGTTGGCGATCGACTTCATTGCCGTCTGATACCCGTGACAGGGACCAGGTGCTGTACAGCCCGACGCCCGCCCACATTAAACAAAAAATCCCGAGGATCGTCAGCATGACGAAACGGATCGTGAAATTACGGAGCATATTCATAAGTCTTCCTTGCCGTGAGGGTGAATTCGCCCAGAGGCGAGTGCTACTCTCGTTATCGGCAGGGTGCAGGGAAATTATAACCTTTTGTGATTATTTTTCGTTAGCGTGGCTTCACAGGTCGCACAGCCACCGTTAACCCTTATCTTCGCACGACATGATGTGATAAGTTCAGAATGAAAACGACGTTTCAAAAAATCATCTATAAGAAAAGGAGACATCATGTCCTGGTACCCTGACGCTACCCGCTACGAGAATATGCAGTACCGCTACTGTGGCAAGAGCGGCCTGCGCCTGCCCGCGCTGTCGCTGGGCCTGTGGCATAGCTTCGGCCACGTTCAGCCCCTTGACTCCCAGCGCGCGCTGCTGCGTAAAGCCTTCGACCTCGGTATTACCCATTTCGATCTTGCCAACAACTACGGACCGCCTGCGGGAAGCGCGGAAGAGAACTTTGGCCGCCTGCTGCGTGAGGACTTTGCCCGGTATCGCGACGAGCTGATTATCTCCACTAAAGCCGGTTACGACATGTGGCCAGGCCCGTACGGTTCAGGCGGCTCACGCAAGTATCTGCTCGCCAGTCTCGACCAGAGCCTGAAACGTATGGGCGTCGAATACGTGGATATTTTCTATTCCCACCGCGTGGATGAAAATACGCCAATGGAAGAGACGGCCTCCGCGCTGGCTCATGCTGTTCAGAGTGGGAAAGCGCTGTACGTGGGCATTTCCTCCTACTCTACCGAGCGCACACAAAAAATGGCCGCGCTGCTGCACGAGTGGAAGATCCCGCTGCTGATCCACCAGCCGTCCTATAACCTGCTTAACCGCTGGGTCGATAAGACCGGCTTGCTGGATACGCTGGAAGCAAACGGCACGGGGTGTATTGCCTTTACCCCGCTGGCGCAGGGTCTGCTGACCGGAAAATACCTGAACGGTATTCCGGAAGGTTCTCGCATGCAGCGCGAGGGGAACAAAGTGCGCGGCCTGACGCAGAAAATGCTGACGGAAGCTAACCTGAACAGTCTTCGTCTGCTTAATGAGATGGCGCAGGCGCGCGGGCAGACGATGGCGCAGATGGCGTTGAGCTGGCTGCTGAAAGATGCTCGCGTGACGTCAGTGCTGATTGGCGCGAGCCGCCCGGAACAGCTGGAGGAGAATGTTCAGGCGCTGGGTAATCTGCGCTTTACGGAAGATGAACTGACGCGGATTGACCAGCACGTGGCGGACGGGGAACTGAATTTGTGGCAGGCGTCGTCGGATAAATAGTGTGGTTCGATGCTTTCTCCCCTCACCCTTCCCCGGGAGAGGGTTAGGGTGAGGGGAGAAATGTGTACCTTATTTCTTACTGATCTTATCCAGATACCCCATCACAAACGCCGACAGCACAAACGTCAGGTGGATAATCACATACCACATCAGCTTATTATCCGGGACGTTTTTCGCGTCCATAAACACGCGTAACAGGTGGATAGAGGAGATTGCCACTATAGATGCCGCAACTTTATTCTTCAGCGACGAGGCGTCCATTTTCCCCAGCCAGCTGAGCTTTTCTTTATGCTCGGCGATATCAAGCTGAGAGACGAAGTTCTCATAACCGGAGAACATCACCATCACCAGTAAGCCGCCCACCAGCGTCATATCCACCAGCGACAGCAGAACCAGAATTAAATCGGCTTCCGCCACGGAGAAAATGTTAGGCAATACGTGGAAAATCTCCTGGAAGAACTTGATCGTCAGGGCGACCAGCGCCAGGGAAAGACCGAAATAGACGGGTGCGAGCAGCCAGCGAGAGGCATACATTGCGTTTTCAAAGAAGCGTTCCATAAAATCCTGTCTGCAAACGAAACCAGCGCTCAGTATATCTCAACGGCGCTGACTGTTTGCAAGAACTAACCAGTACGCCACTCAGACGTCGTCCGGGTTAACCTCAGGACGCGCATACTCCGGCCAGACCAGCACCACCAGCTCCGGGTAGGCTTCCAGGCTAAACTCGCGAAAACACTGGCGAAGGTTTAATACGTCCAGGTCGGAATACGAGACCTTCTCACCGTTAAGACAGCGCTTTTTGAT
Source organism: Enterobacter sp. 04-C-12-SI-ECC (assembly GCF_047530715.1). Classification (NCBI taxonomy): domain Bacteria; kingdom Pseudomonadati; phylum Pseudomonadota; class Gammaproteobacteria; order Enterobacterales; family Enterobacteriaceae; genus Enterobacter; species Enterobacter sp. 04-C-12-SI-ECC. The sequence goes on along the minus strand of NZ_JBLKDI010000012.1, from coordinate 22,875 downwards.
GTTGTCGTAATATTTATAAACCGCTGAATTCAGATCGCTACAGCGACGCTGCGCCTCAAACAGGCCGGGCGTGTCATTAATTTCCGACATTTTCATGCGCTTAATTGTCGCGTGTAAGAAGTCGATATATTCATGATTCACCCGCCAGTACCAGACAGGCGTAACGGAGTTCATCAAAACAGAGAAATGATCTTCTCCTTCCTCTTTTGTCATCAGTTCAGGTTGTGGCGGTTCACTGGTGTCTTTCGACACTTTCGTTTTATTGAACTCCTGCATCAATAAAAGCACACCAGCGGTCAGTAATAGTAATGTGATGACCGTAAAAAAGATGCTGTTCATGGGTTGGCTCCATTTTTTTTGATTTTAAAATTGCCTCATGATATTGTCAACGAATCTCACGCCTTTACCAACCCCACCCTGTTGAAATTAAAGGAAATTAAAAATGCTGCCCGACTATCTCGTCCCGGCTAAGTACCACATTACGCCTGTGGAACAGCAACCGACGGAAGAAGAAAAAAAGGCCAGTTTCACTCAGGGGAAAAGAAAGCTCTCTGATTTCGAGCCTGATATATTAATTGGCGTTCTCACACTGGCAAATCCCGTAATATGCTGCTGGAAGAGCACGATCGCCATATAAAAGACCGCTTATTTCGCGCTATAAAAATTGAAGCCTTCGTCCACCTGCTGAATGACCTGCAGGCAGAAGGCGAAATAGATGCCCAGAAACTAAGTCAAATAATGGCTGAAAAAACGAAAGAAATAAATGAGGCCGGCAATGAAATTTGGCTTAATCTAATTACGCGAGAAAAAAACAACCCTATTTTTTATACCCTGGGGGAAGATTAACGTGAAAGAAGTTAAAGTTAAAGACAATAACGTTTATTTGACTTTAGATGATAAAAAAAGTGATGAATTTATCTTAAAGCAAAACATCGAGGCGCTAAGAAATGCAAAAAATTCCGAGATGACGCGTATTACACAAGACCTGGTATCGATCCCGGCAACGCTGGTGCGTCTGAAATGGCAGAATCGCCGCGAGATTTATCCGTTACAGGTCAAAGAAGAAATTTACGGCGCCGTGATGAACGCCATCATCGAACAGCTTCCAGAACTGAAAGAGAAACTGCTGGGACGTCTTGAGGCCAACTACCAGTATCTGCTTGCCAGAGAAATCGCCACCCTGCGCCTGACGCGCAAACTGTCAGCCGGTGAGTACCGTACGTCAAACGTCACCTGCGTTGCGCTCGATGAGGACGCGCTGACCACCCCCCCCTCTACCGCACCGACGGACAACAAAAACGCATAAACCAACAGGCATAAAAAAAGCCGGCTTTCGCCAGCTTCTTTATCACTTCGAGGCCGCTTTCTCTTCCCCGACCAGCCCAATCTTCAGATAACCCGCCTGATGCAGCGTGTCCATTACCTTCATCATGGTTTCGTAGTCGACGGTTTTGTCCGCCCGGAAGAAGACGGTGGTGTCCTTCTTGCCGCCGGTCAGCTGGTCCAGCGCCGGAATAACGGAGGCATCCGTCACAGGGTCGTTCCCCAGGAACATGGATTTATCCGCTTTCACCGACAAATAAATTGGCTTTTCCGGACGCGGCTGCGGCTGGCTGGAGGAGGCAGGCAGATTCACCTTCACGTCGACCGTCGCCAGGGGGGCTGCCACCATGAAGATAATCAGCAGCACCAGCATGACGTCGATAAACGGCGTCACGTTGATTTCGTGCATTTCGCCGTTATCGTCCAGATTTTCGTTTAGACGCATTGCCATACAATCAACCTACGCGCAGTTTAGACGCCGCATGCACCGGCTTCACGGCGCTGGCATTCAGGTCGAGATCGCGGCTTTGCAGCAGCAGAACCTGAGCGGCAACGTCGCCGAGCGTGGCTTTGTAGTTGCCGATCATACGCGCGAAAATGTTGTAGATAACCACCGCCGGAATTGCCGCAACCAGACCGATTGCCGTCGCCAGCAGCGCTTCCGCGATACCCGGGGCCACTACCGCCAGGTTGGTGGTTTGGGTCTGAGCAATGCCGATAAAGCTGTTCATGATGCCCCAGACCGTACCGAAAAGACCGATGAACGGTGAAATCGCGCCGATGGTCGCCAGATACCCATTGCCGCGTCCCATGTGTCGGCCAACGGCCGCAACGCGACGCTCCAGACGGAAACCGGTACGCTCTTTAATACCTTCGTTATCTTCACTGCCGGCGGAGAGTTCCAGCTCGTTCTGAGCTTCATTCACTAACAGGGTGGTCAGGCTTTTCGGGTGGAAGGATGAGGTCATCTCAGAAGCCTGATCCAGAGAGCGGGCTTCTGCCAGCTGCTGCTGTTCCCGCTTGAGGCGACGCTTCTGCGAAAGCAGCTCGGCGCTTTTGCTGAAGAAGATAGCCCAGGTGACAACGGACGCCAGAATCAGGCCGATCATCACAATCTTAACCACGATGTCAGCATGATGATACATGCCCCAAACGGAGAGATCCGTCTGCATCAAATTATTACCCACTCTGTATCTCCAGGACGCAAATCACAAAATCTGAACGTAATAATATCAAAAAGCCGTCGAATTGATAGTCGTTCTCATTAGTATTTACATGGTGCCGTAATTTTCGCTCAGTTTCCTTGCGCTTACGCAGTAAAAATTTCTTATGCCCTTTTTTGCTAATATTTTCTGCTTATTCGATAAGCATGCGGGTGCAGTTTTTTACAATCGTGGTAGTCTGGACGTCCAGACGTATAAAAACAGGGTTAGCGAACATGACGAAGAAGCATCTTGATACCACGCTGGTGCAGGCGGGACGCAGCAAAAAATACACTCAGGGATCGGTCAACAGCGTGATTCAACGCGCCTCCTCGCTGGTGTTTGATACCGTTGAGGAGAAAAAAATCGCCACGCGTAACCGCGCAAAAGGTGGGCTGTTCTATGGTCGCCGCGGCACGCTAACCCATTTTTCGCTGCAGGAAGCGATGTGCGAGCTGGAGGGGGGCGCAGGCTGCGCGTTGTTCCCGTGCGGTGCGGCGGCGGTCGCCAACACCATTCTGGCGTTTGTCGAACAGGGCGACCATATCCTGATGACCAACACCGCCTATGAACCCAGCCAGGATTTCTGCACCAAAATTCTCAGCAAGCTTGGCGTGACCACCTGCTGGTTTGACCCGCTGATTGGCGAAGGCATTGCTGAACTTATCCAGCCAAACACGCGCATTGTGTTCCTGGAATCTCCCGGCTCCATCACCATGGAAGTGCACGACGTTCCGGCTATCGTGAAGGCCGTGCGCAACAAAGCGCCAGAGGCGATTATCATGATCGACAACACCTGGGCGGCAGGTGTGCTGTTTAAGGCGCTGGAATTCGATATTGATATCTCGATTCAGGCGGCAACGAAATACCTGATTGGACACTCTGACGGGATGATTGGCACCGCGGTTTCCAACGCGCGCTGCTGGGACCAGCTGCGGGAAAATGCCTACCTGATGGGCCAGATGGTGGATGCAGACACGGCATACATGACCAGCCGGGGCATTCGTACGCTCGGCGTGCGTCTGCGTCAACATCATGAAAGTAGTCTGAAAATCGCTGAATGGCTGGCGCAGCATCCGCAGGTTGAGCGCGTGAACCATCCGGCGCTGCCGGGTAGTAAAGGCCATGAGTTCTGGCAACGTGACTTTACGGGCAGCAGCGGGCTGTTCTCGTTTGTGCTTAAAAAACGGCTAAGTAATGACGAGCTGGCAAGCTATCTGGATAATTTTACCCTCTTCAGCATGGCCTACTCCTGGGGCGGTTTTGAATCCCTGATCCTGCCGAATCAGCCGGAGCAGATAGCGGCTCTGCGCCCCGGCGGAGAAGTGGACTTCAGCGGCACCCTCATTAGATTGCATATCGGTTTAGAAAATGTGGACGATTTAATTGCGGATTTATCTGCAGGCTTTGAACGTATCGTGTAGAGTGCGGGCTGAAAATGTACTCCCCGGACGCTTTTGTGAACACTGCAAGCAGAAAAGTCTGCATGAGTTGCGCCTGCGATCAATCCCGACAGGTGAAATTGGGAGTACAATAGCGTTATCTCTGCTGTTCCACAGGAAAGTCCATGGCTGTTATTCAAGATATTATCGCGGCGCTCTGGCAACATGATTTTGCCGCCCTGGCGGATCCCCACGTTGTAGGCGTCGTCTATTTCGTGATGTTCGCGACGCTGTTTCTGGAAAATGGATTACTGCCAGCCTCGTTTTTACCCGGTGACAGTTTGCTTTTGCTTGCCGGGGCGCTGATCGGCAAAGGCGTCATGGACTTTACGCCAACGATGGTTATCCTTACCTCCGCCGCGAGCCTGGGCTGCTGGCTGAGCTATCTGCAGGGCCGCTGGCTGGGGAACACGCGCGTGGTGAAGGGCTGGCTGGCGCAGTTACCGCATAAATACCACCAGCGTGCGACCTGCATGTTTGACCGCCACGGCCTGCTGGCGCTGCTCGCCGGGCGTTTCCTGGCGTTTGTTCGCACCCTTCTGCCCACCATGGCGGGTATTTCCGGGCTGTCTAACCGCCGCTTCCAGTTCTTCAACTGGCTGAGCGCCCTGCTGTGGGTTGGCGTGGTCACCACCCTCGGCTACGCGCTGAACATGATCCCCTTTGTGAAGCACCATGAAGATCAGGTGATGACCTTCCTGATGATCCTGCCGATATTCCTGCTGGTTGCTGGGCTGGTGGGCACCATTGCGGTGGTGATTAAGAAAAAGTATTGCAGTGCATAAACAAAAGCCGGGTGGCGCTACCGCTTTCCCGGCCTACGTTTACCCTCAGGCGCCCTGCATCGTTCTTATACGTGACGCATCTTCTCCCGGCGTGACGCCGAAATAGCGCTTAAACTCCCGACTGAACTGCGACGCACTTTCGTAGCCGACGCGCATGGCCGCCGCGCTGGCCTTCATGCCGTCGTGGATCATCAACATCCGTGCCTTATGCAAACGGTAGGTTTTGAGGTACTGCAGCGGCGAGGTGCTGGTCACCGACTTAAAGTTGTGGTGAAACGCCGAAACGCTCATGTTCGCTTCCGCCGCCAGCTGGTCAACGCTGAGGTTCTCCGTGTACTGGCTTTCAATACGCTTGAGCACGCGGCTGATCAGGCTGAAGTGGGTCTGTCGGCTCACCAGCGCAAGTAACGCCCCGCCGCCCGGCCCCAGCAGCACGTGATAAAGAATTTCGCGGATAATCTGCTTGCCGAGAATACGCGCGTCCAGCGGCCTTTCCATGACGTCCAGCAGGCGCTCAATGGCGCAGAGGATCTCTTCCGACAACGTCGCCGAGTTAATCCCGCTGGAGGCCATCGACGGCTGGAAAAGCTTGTCTTCGCCAATCTCCATCAGCAGCTCCTGCAGTTGAAGAATATCGACGTTGACGCGAATACCCGCCAGCGGGACCGACTCTGTCGCGAAGGTTTCACATTCGAAGGGTAAAGGTACCGTCAGGAGCAGATATTCATTGGTGTCGTAGCGGAACACCCGCTCGTTGATATAGCCAATCTTATGGCCTGAAAAGAGAAAAACGATGCCCGGCTGGTACATCACCGGCGTGCGCGTCCCGGGCTGCGTGCCGTAGAGCAGGCGAATGTCCGGCAGCAGGTCGCTAACATTATTTTCTTTATCTATCAGCCTTTTAATCTGCGAGGTAAGCTGAAGGCAGATCGCTTCACGGTTCATTTTACGTTACTCCGGGTACGGTTTCCGACCCTCACAGTCTGCGCATTCTTACGAAGTTTCTCCAGCGCTCTGTAGAAATGGGCAAGACATAGGCAGGAATGTGCATTGAGAGCCTGGCCCCGGACGGCCACAATGAGCAGCATCAGGTAGCCATCAGCGCCACCACGGTTTTTCACCCACTAAAGGGAACGAGCAATGAACAACTTTAATCTTCACACCCCAACCCGCATTCTGTTTGGTAAAGACGCTATCGCCGACCTGCGCGCGCAGATCCCTGCTGACGCCCGCGTGCTGATCACCTACGGTGGCGGCAGCGTGAAAAAAACCGGCGTGCTGGATCAAGTTTACAGCGCTCTGGACGGACTGGACGTGCGTGAGTTCGGCGGCATTGAGCCAAACCCGTCTTACGAAACGCTGATGAACGCGGTGAAAATCGCCCGCGAAGAAAACATCACCTTCCTGCTGGCGGTCGGCGGCGGCTCCGTGCTGGACGGCACTAAATTCATCGCGGCAGCAGCGCACTACGCTGATGGCATCGATCCGTGGCACATCCTGGAAACCCGCGGCAGCGACATTAAAAGCGCGATCCCGATGGGATCCGTATTGACCCTGCCAGCGACGGGTTCTGAATCCAACAAGGGCGCGGTGATCTCCCGCAAAACCACCGGCGACAAGCAGGCCTTTATGAACGAACACGTTCAGCCTGTCTTTGCCATTCTGGATCCGGTTTACACCTACACCCTGCCCGCGCGTCAGGTGGCGAACGGCGTGGTCGACGCCTTTGTACACACCGTCGAGCAGTACGTGACCTACCCTGTTAATGCCAAAATTCAGGATCGCTTCGCGGAAGGCATTCTGCTCACGCTGATTGAAGAAGGCCCGAAAGCGCTGAAAGAGCCGGAAAACTACGACGTGCGTGCCAACGTCATGTGGGCCGCGACGCAGGCGCTGAACGGCCTGATCGGCGCTGGCGTGCCGCAGGACTGGGCAACCCATATGCTGGGCCACGAGCTGACGGCGATGCACGGCCTGGACCACGCCCAGACGCTGGCCGTTGTGCTGCCTGCGCTGTGGAACGAAAAACGGGATACCAAGCGTGCCAAGCTGCTGCAGTACGCCGAGCGCGTGTGGAACATCACCGAGGGTTCTGACGATGCGCGTATTGAGGCCGCCATTGCAGCGACCCGTAACTTCTTTGAAAGCCTGGGCGTACCAACACGTCTGTCCGGCTACGGCCTGGACGGCAGCTCCATCCCTGCCCTGCTGGCAAAACTTGAAGAGCACGGCATGACCCAGCTGGGCGAGCACGGCGACATTACGCTGGACGTCAGCCGTCGAATCTACGAAGCGGCACGCTAAGCGTTTTTGGCATCCTGACTTTCGTTTTTTGACATTTCGTCCAGACTTAATGCACACCCCATCGCCGGAGTCCCCCTCCGGCGATGCGCACCTGAAGGAGGAAAAATGGCAAACCAAACCGTAATCAAGCTGCAGGACGGCAACGTGATGCCCCAGCTGGGGCTAGGTGTATGGAAAGCCGGTAACGACGAGGTCGTCTCCGCCATTCATAAAGCACTCGAAGTCGGCTATCGGTCGATTGATACCGCCGCCGCGTACAAAAACGAGGACGGCGTGGGGACCGCGCTGGCCAGCGCCGGCGTCCCCCGCGATGAGCTGTTCATCACCACTAAACTGTGGAACGACGATCAAAAGCGCCCCCGCGAAGCATTGCAGGAGAGCCTGGAGAAACTCCAGCTTGATTTCGTCGATCTGTACCTGATGCACTGGCCGGTTCCGGCCATCGACCATTACGTTGACGCCTGGAAAGGGATGATTGAACTGCAGAAAGAGGGGCTGGTGAAAAGCATCGGCGTCTGTAATTTCCAGGTGCATCACCTGCAGCGCCTGATTGACGAAACGGGCGTCGCTCCGGTGATTAACCAGATCGAGCTGCACCCGCTGCTGCAGCAGCGCCAGCTTCACGCCTGGAACGCCACCCACAAGATCCAGACCGAGTCCTGGAGCCCGCTGGCGCAGGGCGGTGAAGGCGTGTTCGACCAGAAAATTATCCGCGACCTGGCGGATAAATACGGCAAAACCCCGGCGCAGATCGTCATTCGCTGGCATCTGGACAACGGCCTGGTGGTGATCCCGAAATCGGTCACGCCGTCGCGCATTGCCGAGAACTTCGACGTCTGGGATTTCCGACTGGACAAAGACGAGCTGGGTGAAATTGCGAAGCTGGATAAAGGTAAGCGGCTTGGGCCGGACCCGGATCAGTTTGGCGGTTAATCGCGTTAAAACGCCGGGTGGCGGCTTCGCCTTACCCGACCTACAAAAAACCCCGGCAAGCCGGGGTTTTCTTTTACGCTTTACGCTTCACTGGTTTCTTCACACTGGAATTACCGTTCGAACGCTGATGCACAATCGGCGTATGTTTGGTCAGCGCCGGGCGCGTATTGCGGTTCTGGCGACGCGCTTCGCGCATCTCATCCAGCGTAGGAGCCGGAACCAGGCAGTCGCGGCGCGAGCCAATAAGGTGTTTTTTACCCATCTCTTCCAGCGCCTGGCGGATCAGTGGCCAGTTTTTCGGGTCGTGGTAACGCAGCAGCGCCTTATGCAGACGACGCTGTTTATCCCCTTTCGGCACCACCACCTCTTCACTCTTGTAGCCAATCTTACTCAGCGGGTTTTTGCCGGTGTAATACATGGTCGTCGAGTTGGCGAGCGGTGAAGGATAGAAGTTCTGCACCTGATCCAGACGGAAGCGACGCTGCTTCAGCCACAGCGCCAGGTTCACCATGTCTTCATCGCGCGTGCCAGGGTGCGCGGAGATGAAGTACGGGATCAGATACTGCTCTTTGCCCGCCTGCTTCGAGTAGGTGTCGAACAGCTGCTTAAAGCGATCGTAGCTGCCCATGCCCGGCTTCATCATCTTCGACAGCGGGCCTTCTTCGGTGTGCTCCGGCGCAATCTTCAGATAACCGCCGACGTGGTGCGTCGCCAGCTCCTTGATATAGCGAGGATCTTCCACGGCGATGTCGTAACGCACCCCGGAGGCGATGAGGATCTTTTTGATGCCCTTCAGGTCGCGCGCGCGGCGGTAGAGGTTGATCGTCGGCTCGTGGTTAGTATCCATGTGCTCGCAAATGCTCGGGTAGACGCAGGAGAGACGACGGCAGGTCTGCTCCGCGCGCGGCGACTTGCAGCGCAGCATATACATGTTCGCGGTTGGGCCGCCAAGATCGGAGATCACGCCGGTAAAGCCCGGCACTGTGTCGCGAATGGCTTCGATCTCATTGATGATCGAATCCTCAGAGCGGCTCTGGATAATACGGCCTTCGTGTTCGGTAATGGAGCAGAGCGAGCACCCTATAATTCTGATCATTTAGAAATTTTTTTGCGTTTAAAATCAATGAATTGAAAGATTTCATTTTTCTAAGTCTGATAAAACAGATGAAAACCCAACTGACTATACTCATAAAACTCAATCTTTGCGCTGCTGTACGATACCAGTAATTACAGGTGCCGAGTTTAACATCATGAAAAGTAGCCCAATAATGAATGACGCAACGCCAGCTGCGGTGCCTAACTTCTGACTGAACACCATTGAAACAAAGTACATATTTGGGATAAAAACGGACATAGCAATCACGAAAAGTAACTTATTCAGATAATTATTTATTCGGGTCTTAACCTCAACTCTATCATAAAAAGCCATCGAAACGTAAGCAGTTATCAGTGAATAAAAAGACCATGTCATATAGTTAACCGATTCATTAAATGCCTCTCGCAAAAGCAAAGCACTTTCTGTCATTCCCTACCTCATTAAATCAATAGAAAATAAATCTGAATAATTTATTTTTAAAAGAAAAGAACACAACATAACTTCAGTAGTTATGATTAATCCCTGAATGATTATTTCTTAGCAAGATATAACATGCTTAATGTATATCAGGCAATAAAAAAACTCCCAAAGACCACCGCTGTGGTCTTCAGGTATAGGATTTAAAGAACGAACTCAGTCCGGAAACGTATCACTATCTTCTGTAACGTCCGCTTTCTCTGGTAACATTCTGTTTTTAATATACTGTGAATTCCTGCAGATGAGAGGAAAAATCTCCGAGTTATTCATTATACAACTCGTTGCCGTACGGGCGTCCTCCGGAGACCATGATGAAAATGAAAACGTCTGACGGTCAAGCCATTGAGACAATAATACATTATCAACAGAAGCGCTAAACAGCGCCGCAATAGCCCTGCGTTCAACGGCCTTCTCAGGTTCAATAAACGACAACTCATTATGAAAACGGGTAATAATCGCAATACGGCTGTCAATACGAATATGTCTTTCAAGTAAGACATCGTGCAACTCATCAAGTACAGTCTCTCTCTGGGTATCGTCGAGGCAAGACCACAGAAAATGAATGTTCTCGGCATTTGTGACAACGTCTGGCTCTGCATCACGGAACCATGATGCAAAGATACCCACACTACCTTCCATCCGGATATGCTGCCCCTGAAGTTGCATTTGTTCAAGGATAAAGCGCATGTTCACAGGAAGAACCGTAAAACACTCAATAAGCCTTTCAGAAGAACTAAATACTCCACATGCCAGGGCGTTCAGCTTTTTCTTCAAAATATCAAACTGCTCACCTGACTGATATACGTCATGGAGAAATACTGGACCCATAGCATTCACATCAGACTCAATTATTTTCTCTGACAGTGCTTTTTGACGCTCTCGCACAAATATTAAAAGAGAGGTTGCATTTGTAGCTTCTTTGATGACGTCATACTGACCTTTAACAAAGCTCAGGACAGGTATATTCACCAGAAGACCTAAATCAACAATCCTGCCAACAGCATTTTTGATGTACGGCAGAACATTTTTATCCTTAAGTGCTATAAAGATACTCTCGGCAGTACGTAGATAACGAAGATATGCAGCCAAAGCCAGGTCAAACCGTTCCTCACCAATATGTTCACTGTACGACTCGATACCGGCATAGTTACCATGGAGCACCATGTGAGCAACAGCCTGTGCAGCAAATTCCGCAGGGAAGAGATTCCTCGTCGCCGTATTATTAAGATAATATTGATTTAAAACATTATTATTCCAGTCCGGGCTCAGAACAATTTTTCTGAAATGGATAACGTCCTCAACAACCTGACGATTTTTAAGCGTCATTATTGCAGAGCTAACCTGAGCCCCACCTGTACCATCATTCTTTCCAATTACGTTCTGTACCGCCTTCGATGCAATATTGATATGCCGGATAATTCCCGGATTAAAAAGGTCTATCTGAGGTTGCTCAGCTCCATAGCGTAACATCTCCTCCCGACCGTGATTTCCGATATCTAGTGTGCCAATTTTCAGGTTTGACAAGGTCTCTTCATTATTGACAAGGTATTCCACATAAAATACGCCATCTACAAAATTCTCCATTTTATTCAGTAGTGATTCACCGGCCAGAACAGAGTATGAATCAGCTTCCTGCAGCAACGTCTTCGTGGATTCAGCCTCCAATTTTTCTGAATCCTGAATTTCATCAAGTTTACTCACAATAAACGATATTTGCCTTTCGACGAAAGGCTCTAGGCTTATCCGCCCGTCAGCCATCAGTTTCTGCAGACTCAATACGAAACCTTCATCATTCTTTTCTCTGAGTGAAACAGCATAACTCTGATTCAGCATTTGCACTGCGACTTTGAGTTGCGGTTCGGCGAGAGCCTGACACTTCTCATCCATCCGGCTATAAGAAACCAGCCAGTCTCGCATCTGAATATGTGGTGCCACTCGCTGCCATGCTTCAGCGAAACCCCACAAGGCCGTCAGTTCTTCAAGCCGTGGGATATTTATAGCACCAATCGCGTCTTTAAGAGGCGTATCAAGCAACTCGCTCCTGGCAAGCTCCACCGTGGACTGATAGTGGATGCTCATCAGAAATTCGCTCCATCTTTCTGTATCGTTATTAAAAATTCGGGATATTTGTTGATAAGTTAGCGAGAGCATCTCGTCAAAATCATCCGGAGCAATACCGGGTTCGGTCTGACTAGCTTTGGGATCGCGAAGTAATACTTTAATATCTCGCTCCCCGTATCTGACCACCAGTAAGTAGAGAGCAATAAGAATATGGCGATGATCTTCTGTTGCAGGAACGGTAAGGTTCAGAATATGAATATCATTAACAAACTTCTTCATTAATCGCGGTGTGATACGAGGATACTCAGAGGGTTTCCAGCGCTCAAGCAACACCGTTGCTTCCCGGCACGCTATCCCTGCATCCTCATTTACTGTTTCTTTCCAGTACTGCCTTAACGCTTCCTGCCATCCTGCCGAAATAAGAGGAGGAACCTGAAAACTTACAGGAATCCGCTTTGCAATAAACTCACGCCCGCTGAAACCCGCCACAGAAAGTGAGGCTGAAACCTGTCTTGCCGAATAGGGCACCACTATCCTGAAGTGTTCATGAGTGGCTCCGGCAATAAGCTCCATATCACTCCAGAGCTCTTTCACTTTGTCTGCACTGATTCGGTCCAGATTATCAATGATAAGGATGAAGCGATCTCCATGGGAAATGACCTCTTTGGAGGTAAATCCCTGCAGAGCTTCAGCCAGCTCAATAGCTCCGACCTCCTTATTAACTAGCCAAGTCTCTTCAATCCTGTCAGTACTGTTGCGTTTGAACAAATCACCAATACTCGAATACCCTTTCTTTCTGTACCATTCCATGTTCTGCAGGCATGCCAGTCCTGCGACCATAATGGCAGGAGAAAGAAACGCGGCCACCTCAACATAAAAAAGCCACCCTAATAATGACTCCTTGTTAGTAAAATATTGATTAAGGTCTGTTAGCACATAACGAAGCATCTGCACGGAAAGCAATGACAGTAAAATAAAAACGACGGTCAACCAGCTTAGCCTGCTGCTGACCCTCTTGTCGTATTCAACGATGTTACCCAGAGCCAGATTTTTATACTTATCCAACACATCCCGGGAGCCCGGACATTGTAGGCTGACCCCGTGGTGGATGACATCGATAAGCGCTTTTTTAGTTGAGCCATGATGGTAACGTTCTGCATCAAAGTTAATGAACGTAAAATCATCTTTAAGCTTTTTCTGCAGGAACTTCAATATTGTTGACTTACCTGAACCCAGCTCACCTTCCAGACCAATAATATTGACATCAGGTGTCCTGATGATCTGAGCCACATTCTCTGCAACTTTTTCATGACTGCTGCCTCTAAACATATCCTGGTCAGCGGGTGATTCCGTCTGCAATCGTAGAGTCATTCAGCAATTTCCTTCGTTATAACGTAAGATTCTTTCACTATTAGACACAGTACAGAGCCCACAGCAACCAAATGACTGCAGCCGGGGCAGTTTAGTTTTAAGCATGCATAAGCCGATTTCGATGGAATCCCTTTCACACAATAATATTGAATTGAAGCAATGAAAACATTAATGTGTTTGTTGTGACTAGCTGCAGGGGCCTGGAAGAAATTCCAAAGCCTGACAAACCGGAACAGGGCTTGCTCTGCTCCGGTTTTATCCAGTTCATCTTGAAGCCCTTGTTTTTGTTACATATCCCTGCTCACTCTTTCAGCCATTGTTAAGCTTCTTGTGTGTAATCTGCGAATAATACGGATGCAAAATTGATGCAATGGATTATACATACCTACAGCGCACGTTACGCTGAGCTGAATCGAATTTCAGAGAACGTTCTTCGCTATTACCCTGCCCAGCCAGTTGAACACATTTTATCATCCGGCCCCGAGAGTGACATGTTCTCTGCCTGGTACAGCCTTCATCAGAGTCAAACTAGACGTTATTTACAGGCAAAAGAAGACAGCTACAGAGCTTAAGTCTGACATTATTCGTGGCTGTGTCTGCCTTCGGAGTTTTCAGCTTATCCCGATAACAGCGGTTTTGAAAAATTGACGTTTTTTACACCGGTACATTGCCCGAACGCAATCTCCCCCGTAGCGAAATACCGCCCCGCAGAAAATCGTCCATGCTCGGCATGCCCCTGGAACATCAGCATCTTTTCAATAAAGGTTTTACAGCCTATAGTCTGTATAACACAAAATACACCTTACCTGCTGTATTACAGGGCGGTACTCCCTACTCAGTCTGCGAGGCAGGTCACTTATGAATAATCAGTTCCCGATAAAAACGCTGAACCAGCTCAGACCTGTGCTAATCGGGTTTCGCAAAATCAAGGGCTTCACGCAAAAAGATGTGTCTGAGAGGCTTGGCGTAACGCAGCAAACCTATGCCCGCCTGGAAGCAAACCCTGCTAGCGCCAGTATTGATCGTCTGTACAAGGTATTCAGTATTCTGGGCGTAGAAATAACGCTGTCATCTATTTCCCCTTCACCCTTCATTTCCCACACAGAGATGAGGGGGGCATTTGACAGCACTCCCGCCAGACGGGAGAAATGGTGACTATTAGAAGTTTGCTAGTTTTGTCGAATGACGCCAACTACATGTCCGCATCCATCGAGTAGTGGCTTCAAGCCACGATTGTCACTGCCTCCGCTGCCTTTTTCCAGTAACTCTCTCCTTTTAATTCTAATATTTAGGGGTGTCAACGCAAAGCAGAAACGGCACCTTCTTTGCGAGACAGAAATGACCTGTGATTGCCTGGCCGATTTATGGCAGCTAAGTGCGAGAAGCGGATATAGCGAATTCGCCATTGTACGGGATTAGCAGGTTTACTGAAGCAACCTGCGATGGCGTTATGGCAATAGTCAGTCCCCTGTCCAGTCGGCATAGGTGGCCACCTCGTCACCGCCGGGGATAAACTGATTGAAGCCTCCGCGCAAAATCACTTATTCTTTTCCGTTAATAAAATGCAGGAGCAAAGTCATGACTGGCGAAATTCGTGGGCGAGGCAGGCCACGAAAAACAGAGAGTACCTATACAGGGTAAGGGTGCCAACTTACTGATTTAGTGTATGATGGTGTTTTTGAGGTGCTCCAGTGGCTTCTGTTTCTATCAGCTGTCCCTCCTGTTCAGCTACTGAAGGCGTGGTGCGTAACGGTAAAAGTACTGCCGGACATCAGCGCTATCTCTGCTCTCACTGCCGTAAAACATGGCAGCTACAGTTCACTTACATCGCCTCTCAGCCCGGTACACACCAGAAAATTATTGATATGGCCATGAATGGCGTCGGATGTCGCGCCAGTGCACGCATTATGGGCGTTGGCCTCAACACGATTTTACGACACTTAAAAAACTCAGGCCGCAGTCGGTAAACTCACGCATACAACCGGGCAGTGACGTTATTGTTTGCGCGGAAATGGACGAACAGTGGGGTTACGTCGGCGCTAAATCACGCCAGCGCTGGTTGTTTTACGCGTATGACAGGATACGGAGGACGGTTGTGGCGCACGTATTCGGTGAACGCACGTTGGTCACGCTGGAGCGTCTTCTGGGCCTGCTGTCGGCCTTTGAGGTCGTGGTATGGATGACGGATGGCTGGCCGCTTTATGAATCACGCCTGAAGGGAGAACTGCACGTTATCAGCAAGCGATATACGCAGCGCATTGAGCGGCATAACCTGAATCTGAGGCAGCATCTGGCAAGGCTGGGCAGGAAGTCACTGTCTTTCTCAAAATCGGTGGAGCTGCATGACAAAGTCATCGGGCATTATCTGAACATAAAACACTATCAGTAAGTTGGAGTCATTACCGGTGCTCTGATATATTTATTATACTATAGTGGGGTATGTGTTGATCTTAATGTAATACTCCCCTATAGTATAAGAAATACAGAGCAGTGAGGTAAGCAATGCCCAGTACTCCTGAAGAGAAAAAAAAGGTCCTAACCCGGGTTCGCCGTATCCGGGGTCAGATTGATGCTCTGGAAAGAGCACTTGAAAGTGGCGCTGAATGCCGTTCCGTTCTCCAGCAAATCGCCGCCGTCCGGGGCGCCGCTAACGGACTGATGGCAGAGGTGCTGGAGAGCCACATACGGGAAACCTTTGACCAGAATGACAGCTACAGTCATGAAGTCAGTAAATCAGTTGACGATACGATTGAGCTGGTTCGTGCCTATCTTAAATAGGTGAGGCCATTATTACATTGAGGATATATTACGTATGAAATCACGTGCCGCTGTTGCATTTGCACCAGGGAAGCCCCTGGAGATTGTTGAAATTGATGTTGCTCCGCCTAAAAAAGGCGAGGTGCTGATTAAAAACACCCACACAGGTGTCTGCCATACCGATGCCTTTACCCTCTCAGGGAATGACCCTGAGGGCGTTTTCCCGGTGGTTCTCGGCCACGAGGGAGCCGGTATCGTCGTTGAAGTTGGTGAAGGCGTCACCAGTGTGAAGCCGGGTGACCATGTTATTCCGCTCTACACCGCTGAATGCGGGGAGTGTGAATTCTGCCAGTCCGGTAAAACGAACCTCTGTGTATCGGTTCGCGAGACTCAGGGCAAAGGACTGATGCCTGACGGGACCACTCGCTTTTCATACAACGGTCAGCCTCTTTACCACTACATGGGATGTTCCACATTCAGTGAATACACCGTTGTGGCCGAGGTTTCTCTGGCAAAAATTAACCCGGAGGCGAACCATGAACACGTCTGCCTGTTGGGTTGTGGCGTGACTACCGGTATTGGCGCCGTCCATAACACGGCTAAAGTGCAGCCGGGCGATTCAGTTGCCATTTTTGGTCTGGGGGCAATTGGTCTGGCTGCGGTACAGGGGGCCCGTCAGGCAAAAGCGGGACGTATTATCGCTATCGATACTAATCCGACAAAATTTGACCTGGCCCGTCAGTTCGGGGCCACTGACTGCATTAACCCGAATGATTATGACAAACCGATTAAAGATGTTCTGCTGGATATCAACAAGTGGGGTATTGACCATACCTTTGAATGTATCGGTAACGTTAACGTCATGCGTGCAGCGCTGGAAAGTGCTCACCGTGGGTGGGGGCAGTCCGTTGTCATTGGTGTCGCAGGGGCCGGACAGGAGATTTCCACCCGTCCTTTCCAGCTGGTCACCGGGCGCGTATGGAAAGGTTCCGCGTTTGGCGGAGTAAAAGGCCGCACTCAGCTCCCCGGTATGGTCGAGGATGCCATGAAGGGGGATATTGACCTTGAGCCATTTGTAACCCATACGATGACACTGGATGAAATCAATGACGCCTTCGAGCTTATGCATGAAGGCAAATCTATCCGGACAGTGATTCATTACTGATCCCATCAGAATTTTAATCAACTCAAACTGAAGGAAGTGGAAAATGACAACTCCGGTAATTTCTGGTGACGGCATCTTTTCTCATGTGTTCATTGGCGCAGCCGATGTCGAGAAATCCTCCGCATTTTACGATGTCGTCCTGGGCACGCTTGGTATCAATAACCTCGGCCCGTTTGGCAACGGCTGGGTACTCTATGGCCGCGAAAAGCCGGCATTTATCATTGCCCGTCCGGGCAACGGTGAAGCACCTTCCGCTAACGGGGTGACTGTCGGCTTCGCTGCTGCCACCCCGGAAGAGGTTGATGCTTTCCATGCTGCCGGCCTTGCCGCCGGTGGAGCTGATGAAGGTCAACCTGGCCCGCGTGGTCACCTTCCCGGGGCCTATGCTGCCTACCTGCGGGATCCGGCGGGTAACAAAATCACGGCGTATACGTTTATCTGACGTCCGGATTTAAAGATACTTCCCCTGGCTTCGGTCAGGGGAAATAACCATGAGATAACGGCTGATGGAACTCATTGAGCAGCATGCCAGCTCTGGCGGCTGGCAAAACGTGTACCGGCATTATTCACAATCCCTTAATTGTGAAATGAATTTCGGTGTGTATCTTCCTCCCAAAGCAGTAACAGAAAAACTGCCGGTACTATACTGGTTGTCGGGCCTGACCTGTACTGAGCAGAATTTCATCACCAAATCAGGTATGCAGCATTATGCAGCCCGGCATAACGTCATCGTTGTTGTCCCGGATACCAGTCCCCGGGGTAATAATGTCCCGGATGCCGACAGTTACGATCTTGGCCAGGGGGCCGGTTTTTATCTGAACGCGACGGAACAGCCGTGGAATGTTCATTACAGGATGTATGACTATATTCTCAGAGAGCTTCCGGATGTCGTCATGAATCATTTTCCTGCAACGGCAAGAAAATCTATATCCGGTCATTCTATGGGAGGGCTGGGTGCTCTGGTGCTGGCTCTGCGAAATCCTGGTGAATATGTGAGCGTATCAGCATTTTCCCCGATAGTATCGCCTTCTCAGGTGCCATGGGGGCAACAGGCATTTAGCGCTTACCTGGGTGAAAACAGAAAAACGTGGGAAGCCTACGATCCAGTCAGCCTCATTTTACAGGGTGAAAAATTACCAGAAATCTTCATTGATCAGGGGCTGAGTGACGCCTTTTATGAAGAGCAACTGCGCACCAAAATCCTTGAGAGAGTATGCAATGAGATGAACCTCAATGCGTCGTTCCGATATCATACTGGATACGACCACAGCTATTATTTCATTTCCAGCTTTATTGGTGAGCACATTGCTTACCATGCCAACAGGCTCAGGCTGTCAGCATGAGTTGATTTCCAGCCTCAGAAAATGTGCTTAATTTTCAGGCCTGAACAGGGCCTGAACCCTGCAGACCTGAGATGTACTGTAACTGGTGGCTTCAGCAGTTTCTCTTATGCTCAGTTTCTTGACCTGTCGGTAATACAGAACTTTCTTATGTCGTTCCTGATCGGCCTGTTTGCCCCGGTGAATCGCCACGGATAATCTAGACACTTCCGAGCCGTTGATAATACTGGTTTTCATATTCTGTCGGTGACATCTGTTCGCTAGAACCATGCCGACGCTTACTGTTATAAAACATTTCGATGTAATCAAAAATATCACTGCGGGCTTCTTCCCGCGTTCCGTAGATCTTTTTCTTTATCCGTTCACGTTTCAACAACTGGAAAAAACTTTCTGCAACCGCATTATCATGGCAGTTACCGCGACGGCTCATGCTACCCTCCAGGCCGTGTGATTTCAGGAACGACTGCCACTCATGGCTTGTGTACTGACTGCCCTGATCCGAATGAACCAGCACCTGTTTTTCGGGATTACGCCGCCATACAGCCATCAGCAGTGCGTTCAGGACAATGTCCTTTGTCATCCGGGATTGCATGGACCAGCCGATAATTTTGCGTGAGAACAGATCAACAACAACGGCAAGATACAGCCAGCCTTCGTGGGTCCTGATGTAGGTTATGTCCGTTACCCAACGCTCATCAGGAGCATCCGGATTGAACTGTCGCTGGAGCCTGTTGGGTGACACGATACTGGCCTCGCCTTTACGTGCCCGCGGGCTTCGGTATCCGACCTGAGCCTTTATTCCGACACGTTTCATCAGTCTCCAGACTCTGTTTACTCCGCACTGTTGCCCGCTGTCACGCAGATCCAGATGGATTTTGCGATAACCATAGACGCATCCCGATTCCAGCCAGAACTGTTTAATCTGTCCTGTCAGTCTCAGGTCTGCCTGATGGCGTTGTGAATGCGGCTGCTGAAGCCAGGCGTAAAAACCACTGGGATGAACATCCAGCACCCGACAGAGCAGGCGAACAGGCCAGCAACAGGAGTTGTCACGGATAAAGGCGTACCTCAGTCGGACAGCTTTGCGAAGTACGCCGCTGTAGATTCAACCTGTCAACGCAACACCCTTTTCAATTATCTCTTTCGGTGTTTTGAACTTCAGTGTCTTTCTCGGCCTGGTGTTTAGTTGCGCTGCAACCTGATCCAGCTCCTGCTGTGTGTATTGAGCAAGGCATGTTTTTTTGGGGAAGAACTGTCGTATTAGTCCATTCGTATTTTCGTTGGTGCCTCGTTGCCAGGGACTTTGAGGATCGCAAAAATAAACTTTCACTCCCGTGCTGCTGCTAAATTCCAGATGCCTGGCCAGCTCCATTCCTCTGTCCCACGTCAATGATTGCCTGAGTTCGGGCGGTAAGCTCAGGAATTTTTCAGTAAGAGCCTGATTCACTGAAACAGCATCTTTCCCCTTTAACCTGAGAATAAGCGTATAGCGCGATTTACGATCTACCAGAGTGGCAATATGCGAGTTTTTTGTGCCCGAGACTAAATCCCCCTCCCAGTGTCCAACAGAGCGCCTGTTATCAATATGCCGCGCGCGCTCATGGATTGGCGTGCCATTCACGATATTGATTGTTCCTCTTTCCCCTTTGCGGGTGTGGCGTCGCCCATGCCTCAGGCTGTGCGAACGCCGCAGATGCTGAATATTCAGGTGGTGCAGAGCTTCACGACAACGAAAGTACAGCGTCTTATAAATTGTCTCAGCTGATATTCGCATCGTTTTCTGACGCGGCTTCGTTCGTTTTAACCATCCCGAAATTTGCTCCGGAGACCACTTTAATTCCAGCTTTTCCAGAACAAGGTCCCTCAGCGGCTCATTCTGATCCAGCAAACACGGTTTGGGACGTTTAGCCATCCTGTTGGCGCGATTATTAGCATCAACAGCTTTGTAATAGCGCCTGCCACGATTACGCTGGACTTCTCGCGAGATCGTCGAAGGAGAGCGTCTTAATGCAGTAGCAATCGCCCGAATACTCATTTTGGCTGACAGGCCAGCGCGTATTTCCTCACGTTCAGACAAGGTCAGGTGTGCGACGGCCCGCTTACGCTCATTGGGTTTTATGCCGCCGGTGTCCCTCAACATGGTGAAAATAGTTCCGGGTTTTGAATCCAGAATCTTAGCTATTTCACTAAATCCTGTCCCACTCTTCCACAAGTCGAAAACGAGCGATTTTTCTTTTGCTGTAAATGTACGTTTCATCAAACGATCCTCCGCAACCACATGTTTTCACATGGTTGTTGCGTTGACCAATTGAATCTACAGCGGCTTTTTTTAATATGTCCCGTTCGTCGGTAACCCGTTTCAGCTCTTTCTGGAGACGGCGGATCTCGGCCTGAGCATCTGACTGTTCTTTATTAGTGGAAGAATCCGGACCGTACTTCTTTATCCAGGCATAAAGGCTGTGGGTGGTGATATCGAGACGTGTTGCAACGCTGGCAACAGAATAACCGCGATCAACAACCTGTTTGACTGCTTCAGTTTTAAACTCTTCAGGATAACGCTTACCGCTCATGGGCACCTCTCTTTAAGTCATCTTAAATGACTCTGAGGTGTCTGTTAAACGCGTGGCGATTCATCATCATCCAGCCAGAAAGTTATGGAGCCACGGTTGATGAGGGCTTTATTGTAGGTGGGCCAGTTGGTGATTTTGAACTTTTGCTTTGCCACGGAACGGTCTGCGTTGTCGGGAAGATGCGTGATCTGATCCTTCAACTCAGCAAAAGTTCGATTTATTCAACAAAGCCAAACAGAAGCCACTGGAGCACCTCAAAAACACCATCATACACTAAATCAGTAAGTTGGCAGCATCACCTTTTGCGTCTATAGTCATGATGTCAAATGAACGCGTTTCGACAGGAAATCATCATGAATAAATATCAGGCAGTTATTATTGGTTTTGGCAAGGCTGGAAAAACATTAGCCGTCACGCTGGCAAAAGCAGGTTGGCGTGTGGCTCTCATCGAACAATCAAATGCAATGTATGGCGGGACCTGTATTAATATCGGCTGTATCCCAACCAAAACATTGGTTCATGACGCACAGCAGCACACAGATTTTGTCCGTGCCATACAGCGTAAAAATGAAGTGGTTAATTTTTTACGTAATAAGAATTTTCATAATCTTGCGGATATGCCCAATATCGACGTGATCGACGGCCAGGCGGAGTTTATCAATAATCATAGCCTGCGTGTTCATCGGCCTGAGGGAAATTTGGAGATTCATGGCGAGAAAATTTTTATTAATACCGGTGCACAAGCCGTGGTTCCGCCAATTCCTGGAATTACCACCACGCCTGGTGTATATGACAGCACCGGATTACTTAATCTAAAAGAATTGCCTGGGCATTTAGGTATTTTGGGCGGCGGATATATTGGCGTTGAGTTCGCCTCTATGTTCGCTAATTTTGGCAGCAAAGTAACCATTTTAGAGGCAGCTTCGCTGTTTTTGCCTCGGGAAGATCGGGATATTGCTGATAATATCGCGACGATTTTACGCGATCAGGGCGTCGATATTATCCTCAATGCCCATGTGGAGCGAATCAGTCACCATGAAAATCAAGTGCAAGTGCATAGCGAGCACGCCCAACTGGCGGTGGATGCACTGTTAATAGCTTCCGGTCGTCAACCGGCTACCGCTTCGTTACATCCAGAAAATGCCGGTATCGCAGTAAACGAGCGCGGGGCAATTGTCGTTGACAAGCGATTACATACCACCGCAGACAATATTTGGGCGATGGGAGATGTTACCGGCGGGCTGCAATTTACTTACATATCACTGGATGATTACCGCATTGTACGTGATGAGTTACTGGGTGAAGGCAAACGTAGTACTGATGATCGGAAAAATGTGCCTTATTCCGTATTTATGACACCGCCCCTGTCCAGGGTTGGTATGACAGAAGAACAAGCCAGAGAGAGTGGTGCTGATATTCAGGTGGTGACATTGCCTGTAGCTGCAATTCCGCGCGCCAGAGTGATGAACGATACCCGTGGGGTATTAAAAGCGATTGTTGATAATAAAACCCAACGTATATTAGGAGCATCACTGCTGTGTATTGACTCCCACGAGATGATCAATATAGTGAAAATGGTGATGGATGCCGGGCTGCCTTATAGCATATTACGCGATCAGATATTTACTCATCCGTCGATGAGCGAATCACTCAATGATCTATTTTCATTAGTCAAATAAACTCAAAATCAGACGCCAGAACAAATATTCTGGCGTCTCAGAGAAAAGAATCTTATTAATTCTCTGTTACTCTATAACTTCTTAATCACTTCATTGATGGTATTTTATATGTTTAAAAAATCGGTGATGCTGCCAACTTAATGATTTAGTGTATGATGGTGTTTTTGAGGTGCTCCAGTGGCTTCTGTTTCTATCAGCTGTCCCTCCTGTTCAGCTACTGACGGGGTGGTGCGTAACGGCAAAAGCACCGCCGGACATCAGCGCTATCTCTGCTCTCACTGCCGTAAAACATGGCAACTGCAGTTCACTTACACCGCTTCTCAACCCGGTACGCACCAGAAAATCATTGATATGGCCATGAATGGCGTTG